>CAZBKX010000100.1:0-9770 GCA_964492535.1 uncultured Rhodoferax sp.
TCAACGCACGCTTCGACGACGAACTGATGAAGCTCACGCAGTTATGGGCCCTGCATTCCCCCACTGGGCCGTCTGCGTCCAGCAGGACTCGCTGAGGCACAAAGCAGCATCTGGCCAGTTGGGCCAAGGACGGCAGGTGGAGATAACCTGGATTAGCCGAGCTTCTTGCGCAACAGGTCATTAACCTGCTGCGGATTGGCTTTGCCTTGGCTGGCTTTCATGATTTGCCCCACCAGCGCATTAAGAGCCTTGCCGTTCCCAGCCCTGTACTCCTCCACGTTTTTCGGATTGGCAGCCAGAACGTCGTCCACAAGCTTTTCCAACTCACCAGCGTCGCTCATCTGCTTCAAACCACGAGTTTCAATCAAAGCGTCAACCTCATCGCCTTCGCCATTCCACAGGGCGTCAAACACCGCGCGTGCAGCGTTATTGGAAATCGTGCCATCGCTAATTCGGGTGATCAGGCCCGCGAGTTGTGCGGCAGATACTTTCGTCTGACCAACGCCGATTTCGCTGGCATTGAGCCGACGCGATAACTCGCCCATGATCCAGTTGCTCGCCAGCTTGGGCTGGCCGCAGGCTTTGGCCGTGGTCTCGAAATAAGCGGCCATTTCACGGCTCTGTGTCAAGGCGGTGGCGTCGTAGTCTGACAGGCCATAGTCCGTCTCAAAGCGCTGCGCCATGACACGGGGTAATTCAGTCAACGCTGCGCGAACGCGCTGCACCCAGTCCTCGCCAATCACCAGCGGTGGTAGATCGGGGTCGGGGAAGTAACGGTAATCGGCAGCATCTTCCTTGGTCCGCATGGCACGGGTTTCACCGGTATCCGGATTGAACAGCACGGTGGCTTGCTCGATGGCGTGGCCATCCTCGATCTGCTCGATCTGCCAGCGCACTTCATAGTCAATCGCCTGCTGCATGAACTTGAAGCTATTCAGGTTCTTGATCTCACGGCGCGTGCCAAACGGCGCGCCAGGTTTGCGCACCGACACATTGGCATCGCAGCGGAAACTGCCTTCCTGCATGTTGCCGTCGCAAATACCGATCCAGGTCACGATCTTGTGCAGTTCCTTGGCGTACGCTACCGCCTCTGCGCTGGAGCGCATGTCAGGCTCAGTCACGATCTCCAGCAGGGGCGTGCCAGCACGGTTCAAGTCAATGCCGGTTTGACCAATGAAGTCTTCATGCAGTGACTTGCCGGCGTCTTCCTCAAGATGGGCGCGAACCAGGCGCACGGCCATCTTGTCTTCCCCCAAAAAGAAAACAATCTCTCCACCCTGCACCACCGGAATCTCAAACTGGCTGATCTGGTAACCCTTGGGCAGATCAGGATAGAAGTAGTTCTTGCGCGCAAACACACTGCGCGGCGCAATGTGTGAGCCCACTGCCAGCCCAAACTGAATGGCACGCTCAACCGCACCCTTGTTCATGACCGGCAGAGTGCCAGGCAGAGCCAGGTCCACCGCACAGGCCTGCGTATTGGGCTCGGCCCCGAACGCCACAGCCGCACGGCTGAAAATTTTGGACTGAGTAGACAACTGCGCGTGGGTCTCAAAACCAATCACCACCTCAAAGCCGTGCACCAACGGCGATTTGAGAACGGTGCGCGAGGGCGATGGTGGAGTTTCAACAAATGCGTTCATATTCAAAATCCTTCAGGCTTGGCGGCGTGCCAGTCGGTAGCCAATTGAAAGCGGTGCGCCACATTGAGCAGCTTGGCTTCCTGCAAATAATTGCCAATCAACTGCATCCCGACCGGCATGTGGTTCGCACCAAAACCAACCGGGAGGCTCATGCCGGGCAGACCGGCCAAGGATCCAGGCAAAGTAAAGATGTCAGCCAAGTAGCTGGCCAGAGGATCGCTGGTTTTTTCGCCCAGCTTCCAGGCCACCGTGGGCGCCACGGGTCCGGCAATCACATCGCACACCTTGAACGCCTGCTGAAAGTCGTCCGCAATCATGCGGCGGATTTTTTGTGCCTGCAGGTAATACGCATCGTAATAGCCGTGGGAAAGCACATAGGCACCGATCATGATGCGGCGCTTGACCTCGTCGCCAAACCCTTCAGCGCGGGTCTTTTTGTACATATCGGTCAAATCGGCGTAATGCTTGGCGCGGTGGCCAAACTTCACTCCATCAAAACGGCTCAGGTTACTGGACGCCTCGGCCGGCGCAATGACGTAGTACACCGGGATGGACAACTCGGTGCGCGGCAGCGTGATCGGCACCAGCGTTGCGCCGAGTTTTTCGTACTCTTTCAAGGCGGCATCCACGGCCGCACGCACATCGGGCGCCAGGCCTTCGCCAAAAAACTCCTGCGGCAAGCCAATGCGCAGGCCCGACAGACCCTCGTCAAGCGAGCGGCTGAAATTCTCGGCGGGCACATCCAGTGAAGTCGAATCGCGATCCGGGTCCGGCCCGCACATGGCAGACAACAACAAGGCGCAGTCTTCGGCGGTGCGCGCCATGGGCCCCGCCTGGTCCAGGCTGGACGCAAAGGCCACCATACCGTAGCGGGACGCACGCCCATACGTGGGCTTGATGCCCGTGACGCCACAAAACGAGGCCGGTTGACGGATCGAGCCCCCCGTGTCGGTCCCCGTCGCGGCTGGCGCCAGCCGGGCTGCCACCGCAGCGGCGCTGCCACCGGATGACCCGCCTGGCGTGCGCGTGGTGTCCCAGGGGTTTTGAGCCGGGCCAAACGCGGAGTTCTCATTGGCAGAACCCATGGCAAATTCATCGCAATTGAGTTTGCCCAGTGTCACAACGCCTTGGTCGGCCAACTTGGCAACCACCGTGGCATCAAAAGGCGACCGGTATCCCGTCAACATCTTTGAGCCGGCGGTCGTGACGAATTCACGGGTCACAAAAATATCCTTGTGGGCGACCGGCACACCGAGCAGCTCGCCCGCCAAGCCAGTGGCCAGCGCGACATCGGCCGCCCGGGCTTGGGCCATCGTGGCCTCTTCGTCAATGCCCAAAAAAGCGCCCAGCGAGGCATGGGCCCGGGTACGGGCCAAAAAGTGCTGCGAAGTCTCAACAGCCGAGACCTTGCGCGCCCGAAGCAAGGCAGCCAACTGGGCTACCGTCAGGTCATGGAGATCGGAAGTATTGTGTGTCATGGCTTATTCGATCACTTTGGGAACCAGAAACAGGCCATTTTCAACAGCCGGCGCGTTGCGCTGATTGGCCTCGCGGTTATTGAGCTCACTCACCCGGTCTTCGCGCAGGCGCAACGTCACATCCTGGATCGTCGCCAGCGGGTGTGCCAGGGGCTCAATGCCCGTGGTATCAACCGCGCGCATCTTCTCAACCAGTTCAAAAAAGCCATTAATTTGTGTCAGCATGCGCTCGCTCTCAGCCGGGTGGAGCTCCAGCCGGGCCAGATTGGCAATGCGGGCGATGTCAGCAGATGTCAGGGACATAACAGATTTTCATTCGAAACGGGTTGTAAAACACCTCAAAAGGGGTGCGACGGTTCAAGTTTTCAAAGGGGATGGGGTATTATCCCGCCTTTGCTTGTCTGTGTGCAGCGCAGCATTTTTTTGCTGAAAAATTACAATTTGAACTAGTCAATATGGTGACGGGCCGCCGAAGCGCAGGCCGTACCCGAGAGGATATTTAATGTTTGGTGCATTCCGTCAGTATTTTTCAACTGATTTGGCGATCGACCTTGGCACCGCCAACACCCTGATTTACGTACGCGACAAGGGCATTGTCCTGGATGAACCCTCGGTCGTGGCCATCCGCCACGAAGGTGGGCCGCAGGGCAAAAAAACCATTCAAGCGGTTGGCAAGGAAGCCAAGGCCATGCTCGGCAAAGTGCCTGGCAATATAGAGGCCATCCGCCCCATGAAAGACGGCGTGATTGCCGACTTCACCGTGACTGAGCAAATGCTCAAGCAGTTCATCAAGATGGTGCATCCGCGCTCTGTCTTTCGACCCAGTCCGCGCATCATCATTTGTGTGCCCTGTGGCTCGACCCAGGTTGAACGCCGCGCCATTCGGGAATCTGCTCTGGGCGCTGGCGCCAGCGACGTCTATCTGATTGAAGAACCCATGGCAGCCGCCATTGGTGCCGGGTTGCCGGTCAGCGAGGCCAGCGGCTCCATGGTGGTCGATATTGGCGGCGGCACCACCGAGGTCGGCGTGATTTCCCTGGGCGGCATGGTCTACAAAGGCAGTGTGCGCGTGGGCGGGGACCGGTTTGACGAGGCCATCATCAGCTATATCCGCCGCAATTACGGCATGCTCATTGGTGAGCCCACGGCAGAGTCGATCAAGAAAAAGATCGGTTCGGCGTTTCCGGGCAGCGAAGTGCGAGAGATGGAAGTCCGGGGCCGCAACCTGTCCGAAGGTGTGCCACGCAGCTTCACGATCTCTAGCAACGAAATTCTCGAAGCGCTGACCGACCCGATCAACAACATCGTCATGGCCGTCAAAAACGCGCTGGAACAAACCCCGCCCGAATTGGGCGCGGACATTGCCGACCGCGGCATGATGCTGACCGGCGGTGGCGCCCTTTTGCGAGACCTTGACCGCCTGCTGGCCGAAGAAACCGGCTTGCCGGTCCTCGTGGCTGAAGATCCGCTCACCTGCGTGGTCCGGGGCTGTGGCATGGCGCTGGAGCGCATGGACCGCCTGGGTTCCATTTTCACCAGCGAATAAACGGCAGTTGCGGCGATGCCACTCGGTACGCTGGACGGTACCCCGCCCCCCTTCTTCCGGCAGGGGCCGTCAGCGCTGTCGAAGTTGATTTTTTTTACCGCTTTGGCGCTGTTTCTGATGGTGGCAGACGCTCGCTTCCCTGTGGCGCAGCACCTGCGCACAGGCTTGGCGACGGTGTTGTATCCGCTGCAATGGCTCGTGATGCGGCCAGTAACACTTGCGCAAGACGGTGGCAAGTACTTTGAATCCTTGAAAGGCTCCCAGGCCAGCGAAGCAGCAGCCCAACAGAAGCTGGCTGTGCAATCGCTGCGAGCTAGCCAGGTAGAACAATTGCTTTTGGAGAACACCCGTTTGCGTCAGTTGATGGGCTTGCGGGATCGGGTGGTCACGCCCGCCCAGGCGGCGCAGGTCCTGTACGACGCCGCCGACCCCTACACCCGGAAAATCATCATCGATAAAGGCGCCATCAACGGCGTGACGGCGGGCTCACCCGTACTCGACGAAAACGGCGTCCTGGGCCAGGTGACCCAGGTTTATCCGCTGGTGAGCGAGGTCACGCTGGTCACCGACCGGGACCAGGCCATCCCCGTGCTGAACACCCGGACCGGGGCTCGTGGTGTGGCGTTTGGCGACCCGGCCTCGCGCAGTGGTGCACTGGAGTTGCGCTTCATTGCAGCCCATGAAGACGTGCAGGCGGGTGACCTGCTGACCACCAGCGGTGTGGACGGCGTGTACCCACCGGGCTTGCCTGTGGCCCGGGTGGAAAAAGTGGAGCCCCGGGCGGACTCGGCCTTTGCGCGCATCACCTGCACGCCCTTGGCCTTGGTTGGGGGCGTGGCCCATGTGATGGTGTTTGAGCCGGCGGCCAACCAGATTGCGCCCCGCCCCGAACCCGTTGCACCCGGTGCGGCAGACAAGAAGGGCCGCTCAAAATGATCATGCGACCGGGTCACCAATTGCTGCTGCCCGCCAGCCCGTTCTTTATCTGGATTAGCCTGATCATCGCCTTGGCCCTGAACATGCTCCAAAACATGGGCTTGTGGGGTCGCGCAGCCTGGGCACCGGATGTACTGGCCCTTGTGCTGGTGTTCTGGAGCATTCACCAGCCGCAGCGGGTGGGCATTGGCGCGGCGTTTGTCTTTGGCATCTTGCTCGATGTGCACCAGGGCGCCTTGCTCGGGCAACACGCACTGAGCTACACCGTGCTGAGCTTTCTGGCCATCGCCATTCACCGTCGCTTGCTGTGGTTCAGCGTCCCCTCTCAAGCCCTTCAGGTTTTGCCACTCTTTGCGGCATCACACGCCACAGAGTTGGCTGCGCGCATGGCCACGGGCAGCAGCTTCCCTGGTTTTTCGATGCTACTGGCGCCTATGCTCGAGTCGTTGTTGTGGCCTGTGGTCAGCGTGCTGCTTCTGCTACCGCAAAGGCGGGCACCCAACCCGGATGCACACCGGCCACTATGACGGAAATTCGTGACATCGAGGCCGACTTGTCCCGTTTTCGGGTGCGGGCGCTGGTCGCCAGCGTGGTGGTTGTGCTGTGTTTCCTGCTCGTCGCTTCCCGGCTGGCTTACCTGCAAGTGGTGCGGCACGAGGATTTGAGGGAGCAGGCGGAAAGCAACCGAACCGCCATCATTCCAGTGGTACCCAACCGGGGCTTGATTCTGGACCGAAATGGCATTGTGCTGGCCACCAACTACTCGGCCTACACCCTGGAGATCACCCGCTCCAAAGTGCCTAACCTGGAACAGACGATTGATGAGCTCTCCAAGGTGCTGGACATCACGGCGCGGGACCGCCGGCGCTTCAAAAAACTCCAGGAAGAATCCAAGAGCTTCGGGTCACTGCCTCTGCGCACCCGCCTCACCGATGAAGAAGTTGCCCGCTTTGCAGCCCAGCGCTACCGGTTTCCGGGTGTGGACATCAAGGCCCGACTGTTTCGCAACTACCCGCATGGCGAGCTGGCCAGCCATGTGATTGGCTACATTGGCCGCATCAATCAGGCAGAGAAAGAACGCCTGGACGACTCGGAAGACCAGGCCAACTACCGGGGCACAGAGCACATTGGCAAGCTGGGTGTGGAACAAAGTTTTGAGGCCCGGCTGCACGGCATCACCGGTGTCGACTCGGTCGAGACCTCGGCGGGTGGGCGAGCCACGCGCAAGCTGGCCAGCAAGCCCTCCACGCCGGGCGACACGGTGACGCTGTCCATCGACATCAAGCTGCAACACATGGTGGAGGAACTTTTTGGACAGCGCCGTGGGGCCTTGGTGGCCCTCGGCCCAAAAACCGGGGAGGTGCTGGCCTTTGTGAGCAAACCCACGTTTGACCCCAATCTGTTTGTCGACGGCATTGACGCCGAAAGCTGGAAAGGGCTCAACGAGTCGCTGGACAAACCCCTGCTGAACCGCGCGTTGCGCGGCACCTACCCACCCGGCTCGACCTACAAACCCTTCATGGCCTTGGCCGCATTGCAAACGGGCAAGCGCTCAGCCTCGACGGTGATCAATGACGCCGGCTCCTGGATGTTTGGCGGACACCAGTTCAGAAGCCACGGCGACCATGGTCTGGGCGCGGTGGACATGTACATCAGCATCGTCAAATCCAGCAACGTCTACTACTACTCCCTGGCCAATGACTTGGGGGTCGACGCCATGCACGATTTCATGAAACCACTCGGCTTTGGCCAGATCACCGGCATCGACATTCAGGGCGAGGTACGCGGACTGCTGCCCAGCACCACCTGGAAGCGCGATTACTACAAAAAACCGGAACAAAAGCGCTGGTACGCGGGTGAAACCATTTCACTGGGCATCGGGCAGGGCTACAACAACTTCACCATGCTGCAGCTGGCGCAGGCCACCGCCATCCTGGCCAACAATGGCATCAAGCACAAACCCCAATTGGTGATTGCCACCCAAGACGCCACCACCCGACTCAAGACACCGCTGGCCGCTGACCCGCCGCAAGACCTGGGCTACAAGCCCGAGCATGTGGCGATTGTGCGCAAGGCCATGGTGGGCGTTACCCAGGAAGGCACCGGCACCCGGGTGTTTGCGGGGGCAGGCTACCTGTCTGGCGGCAAGACCGGCACCGCGCAAGCCGTCTCGATAGGTCAAAAAGACAGATACAACGCCAGCAAGATGGAAGAGCATCAGCGTGACCATGCGCTCTACATCGCGTTTGCACCCGCCGAGGACCCCAAGATCGCCATTGCCGTGATTGTGGAAAACGCCGGTTTTGGCGCAGCCCATGCCGCTCCCATTGCGCGCCGGGTCTTTGACTATTGGTTGATGGGCCAATACCCCAGCGAGCAGGACATGGCGGCCGTGAAAATCGGGCAGGCCTCCGCGCCCTTGGGTACACCGCGCTTGGTGAGCGACATGCCTTGGCCACCAGGGCCCGCGGCGCCCGCCAGCACTCCCCGTGCGGCGACTCCCCCCGCGCCAACTACAGCAGCGCGTTAACGCACAAAGGCGTCATAGCCGGTCTTGAGAATCAAGGCACTCACCACCAGCATAAAAAACACCCGTACGAAACCGGTGCCATGCTTGAGTGCCAGACGGGTGCCGAGCAAGCTGCCCACCACATTGGCCAAGGCCATGGCCACCACAAAGTGCCACCAGATATGCCCCTTGGCAACAAACAACAGCAGTGCAGCCAGATTGGTGGCGGTGTTGACCAACTTGGCAGAGGCCGAGGCGCTCAGAAAATCGTAGCCCAGCAAGCGCACGAACAAGAAGACCAGAAAACTGCCCGTCCCCGGCCCAAAAAAGCCATCGTAAAACCCGATCAGAGCCCCCACCGAGGCGGCTACCCACTGCTCCGCTGCGCCAGAAAACCGCGGCGCGTGGCTGCGCCCCAGGTCTTTTTTGGCCACGGTGTAGATCAGCACCGCCAGCAGCACCAGGGGCAAGAGCTTGCGCAAGTAGTCCGGCGACACCACGGTCACCAGCCAGGCCCCGGCAAACGAGGCCACAAAGCCGGCGCCGGCTGCCGGCAAAAGCGCCGCCCAGCGCACCTCCACCCGGCGGCTGAACTGCCAGGTGGCAAAGGCTGTGCCCCAGACCGAGGCGCCCTTGTTGGTACCAAAGAGGGTGGCGGGGTGGGCTGCGGGAAAGGTGGCAAACAGGGCGGGCACCAGAATCAAACCGCCGCCGCCCACAATCGAATCCACAAAACCGGCCAGCAGCGAGGCCAGCGAAACAATCAACAATTCCATGGCGGCATTGTCCCATCATGCACAGGCTGAATTTGCTACTATTTTTAGTATGCTGACCCAATCAACACGCCGGCCAACGACTGATTAAATGAAAAAGCACCGGGGGTGCCGGTGCTTTTGCAGTCTTTTATATGCCTTTGTGAGGCCTGTCTCCTGGGTCGCTTGCCTTCAGCAGGCTTTCGGCCTGATGCAACTCTCAGATTTTACGCCCCAACATGGGACAGAACATCAGGACAAACCCTTTGAGCATTTACCCTTTGAGGGCGGATGCCGCGTCCTGGATGATCCATTGCGCCGCCTTCTCGGCCATCATCAGGGTCGGCGAATTGGTATTGCCGCTGGTGATCAGCGGCATGACCCCGGCGTCCACCACCCGCAGACCGGCAATCAGGCCACCCCGGGGGCCACGCACCCGCAGCCGCGAGTCGACCACGGCAAAAGGGTCCTTGACCTGGCCCATTTTGGTGGTGCCCACCGGGTGAAAAATGGTGCTGGCAATGTCGCCCGCCCGCTGGGCCAGCTCGGCGTCTGACTGGAATTGCGCGCCCGGCTTGTACTCCTCAGGCAGGTATTTCTGCAGCGCTGGCTGGTTCACGATGCGCCGGGTCACGCGCAAGGAATCGGCGGCAATTTTCTGGTCCAGTTCGGTGCTCAGGTAGTTGGGCGCAATCGCGGGGGCATCCTGAAATGCGCCGGTCTTGATGTGCACCGAACCCCGGCTGGTGGGCCGCAGATTACACACGCTGGCGGTGATGGCGTCGAAGGTGTCCAGTGGTTCGCCAAAGGCCTCCAGGCTCAGTGGCGGCACATGGTATTGCAGGTTGGGGCGGGGCTGCGCGGGGTCGCTGCGGGTGAAGGCGCCAAGTTGGCTTGGGGCCATGC
>CAZBKX010000101.1:0-2160 GCA_964492535.1 uncultured Rhodoferax sp.
CTGGCCGAGACCTTCTTCAACTCGGTCACCACCAAGATCCTGCACCGCAGTTATTTCCAGAACGATTTCATTTTTGTGCGCCCGGCGGTTAGCACCGAGTACATCGAAAACGACGAGTCGGAGAAACGGCCCAGTTACCACTGCTACTACCCCACGCTTGACACCATGAACGTCGTGCTGTTGCGCCTGGTGCAGGACTTTGACTTGCGCCTGCCGTTTGACAACCTGGAGCGCGATGTGGCTCTGGTGGGTGCGGCCATGACCCAGCGCCTTGGCGACGCTAAGCTGCGCGCCAATTTTCAGATTCAGGTGCTCAGTGGCTTGTTTTTTCGAAACAAGGGCTGTTACATCGTGGGCAAGCTGATCAACGGCTTCAATGAGTTTGGCTTTGCGCTGCCGGTGTTGCACAACCGCGCCGGCCGGCTGGAAATTGACGCCGCGCTGTTTGGTGAAGATGACCTGCTGATGTTGTTCAGCTTTGCGCGGGCTTACTTCATGGTGGACATGGAGATACCGAGCGCCTACGTGCAGTACCTGCGCAGCATGATGCCGCGCAAGCCGCGCAACGAGATTTACAACGCGCTGGGCCTGGCCAAGCAGGGCAAGACGCTGTTTTACCGGGATTTTTTGCACCACCAGCGCCACTCCAGCGACAAGTTTCGCATTGCGCCCGGCATCAAGGGCATGGTGATGCTGGTGTTTGACTTGCCCAGTTTTCCGTATGTGTTCAAGGTCATCAAAGACTACTACCCGCCCCAAAAAGACACGACGCGGGAGCAGATCAAGGGCAAGTATTTGCTCGTCAAACAGCACGACCGGGTGGGGCGCATGGCCGACACGCTGGAGTACAGCGAGGTGGGTTTTCCGCGTGAGCGCTTTGATGACGCGCTGATTGCCGAGATTGAGAAATTTGCCCCCAGCCAGCTGGAAATCAGCGACCGCGATGGCGATGGCCAGGTGGAGGTCATCATCAAGCACGTCTACATTGAGCGGCGCATGATCCCGCTCAATATCTACCTCCAGGAGGCCTTTGATGCGGGTGGTGCCAACGCCGATGACACCAGCCCGGCAGCCGAGCGGGCACGCGAGCAGATTGCGCGCGGCGTGGTGGAATACGGCAATGCCATCAAGGACCTGGTGGCGGCCAATATTTTCCCCGGCGACATGCTCTGGAAGAACTTTGGCATCACCCGCCACGGGAAGGTGGTGTTTTATGACTACGACGAGATAGAGTACATCACCGATTGCAACTTTCGCCGCGTGCCCGCACCACGCAACGAGGACGACGAGATGTCGGGCGAGGTCTGGTACAGCGTGGGCCCGCGGGATGTGTTCCCCGAGACCTTTGCGCCGTTCTTGCTGGGCAATCCGGCGGTGCGCAAGGTGTTCATGCAACACCATGCGGACCTGCTGGACGTTGCCTTTTGGCAAGGCCACAAGGAGCGCATTCAGTCAGGCTACGTGTTTGACGTGTTTCCGTATGACCAGGACAAGCGTTTTCACCCCGAGCAGGGCGAATGAGTGGTTGTCTGAATGATCAGCCGTAAGATGGTACCGCAGCAACACGGAGGCAAGTTCCATGCGAACACACCAGGAAATTGATGAGCGCACCTTGGCCATGCACCGATTGGTAGTCGAGAAGATCAGGCAAGACCCGGACCTGTTTGACAAGGCACAAGCCACACTCGCCCGTTGGCGCCAGGTGGTGAGCATCAATTCCCAGCCTTACCTGCATGAGTGGGAGTCCCTCATGAACCAGGGCATGGAGGCATGCCTTGCAGCAGCCGTGGAGGAGTCCGAGCATGCCACTGCGCTGCGCCAGTCAAGCCCTTTCGCGGGGCTGTTGACCCACCGCGATCGCTTTACCTTCTTGAGAGCCTGGAGGCAGGCGCATGCGGCGTCATGAACTCGAGCATCTGATTCGAGCTGCAGCGGCCATTACCAACGAGTACGAAATCGTGGTGATCGGCAGCCAGTCCATTCTCGGATCGGTTCCCGAGGCCCCGGATTTTTTGCTGCAATCCATGGAGGCCGACATCTATCCCCTGCACCATCCTGAACTCGCGGACCTGATTGACGGCGCCATCGGAGAGTTGTCGCCTTTTGAGGAGCGATTTGGCTATTACGCTCAAGGTGTCGGGCCGGAAACAGCCATTCTTC
>CAZBKX010000102.1:0-1618 GCA_964492535.1 uncultured Rhodoferax sp.
AGGCTCGTGTGGGGTTCTTGTGCAGCGCGCCCAAGGCCGCCCCCACGATGCGATCCCCCACACCCGCCAGCCAGCCTGTGGTCCCCGGGGGTTGCTCGTTCATGTAGATGCGCAGAACCTCGATGAAAAGAACTTCGGACAGTTTGGCCAGCACGCCCATGCCACCGGGGCGTGGCGATCTCGCCTCGCTCAGCGCATAACGCAAGGAGGCCTCCAGCCAGGCACCGGCACTGGATCCGCGAACACTGACTTTGACGACCGGAGGCAGCCCCGCCAGAAGCATGCGGGCAAGACGCGCATCGCAAGCCAGATACCCGCACACCAGGCGTGTCACGGCGCCGCCCCCGCCATAGGCCAGCTGACGGGGGCGCCTTGAAAGCACGACGTCCAGTTTCGCCCCTGTGGCCGCTGGCACGCCAGGTGCCGAGGTCATGCGATGCGCATCGCCCTGCGGAAATATGACCGCATCACCGGCAATGAGGTGCACCGGCGGCTGCCCCGTCATCTCAACGTAGCACTCCCCTTCGGTGATCATGTGAAAGATCACCACGCGTTCGGCCCCAGGCTCCAGCAAGGGAGCCGCATAGTCCGCATGCGGGGACTGGTAGCACCAGGGCGCCGTGAAGCGACCGTTGATGAAGATGGCCCCGATAAGGCGCACCACCCGCAGGGTTTCTGACAGGGCGTCCATTACTGGGAAACGTTGATATGCAGGGCAAACGGTGTCGCCGTGACGAGGGCACTCGGAACGGGTGAATGGCCAAGGCAGCGCTCAACCAGGGTCTTCAGAGCCTGTGGACTGGATCCGTTCGCAGCGACGGTGACGCGCAACTCAACGTCGAACGGTCCCGCATGAACCGGCGCGCCATCGGGCTCGGACATCCCCAACAGGCCTCTGGCGTCGGAGCGGCTGCAGACCTCCACTTCGAGCGCCGTGAGTTCAATCCCTTCGCTGGCAGCGGCCAGCGTGATCGAGGTCGCAGCACATGAAGCCATACCCGCACGAAACAGCCAGCCGGGTGTGACCTGGTCGCCACTTCCGCCGAGTTCCCCGGGCAAATCTGTCGCGATGTCACTGCCGACCGTGTTTCGGATCACCACCCTGGTTCCGGATTCCCATCGCGCCTTCGCTGGTGTATCGACGTGAATGCCGATTTCGGGGCGCCTCTGAAATGCCGACATCACGCGCTTGACAGCTGTACCGACATTTTGAAGTGTCACCTTGAACCCCTGTTGATTGGACTGATTGACATTTTGGGGGCGGATGCACATTCGCGGAAGTGCGATGAACGGACCGGGTCCGCCCTCAGGATGATTTAACAGCAAATCCGGACGCTCGGGTAACCCTTCGGCACCCCCATCACCCGATCAGGACGATTCGTCAACCCATCGCGACGTTGGGGCAGGACGATTCCGCGCTCGCCGCAGCACAGTGCAGATTCCACCACCCAGGAGATCTCACCATGGAAACTTCGATTGATTTCAATGCCATCAAGAACAAGCAACAGGCTGCATGGGCCAGCGGCGACTACGCCGTGATCGGCACCACGCTGCAGATCGTTGGCGAATCGCTGGCAGAAGCCTGCGACCTCCGCTGGGACGAGAGCGTGCTCGATGT
>CAZBKX010000103.1:0-5879 GCA_964492535.1 uncultured Rhodoferax sp.
CGCTACCTGGAACTGCTCGACGGCAAGCTGCTACTGGTGACCAACACCGACGCAACAGCGGCCGAGGTGGTGCAGCGTTACAAGAGCCTGGCTGATATTGAGCGGGGCTTTCGCGTGCTGAAGTCCGACATCGAGATTGGCCCGGTGTACCACCGGCTGCCCCAGCGCATTCGCGCCCATGCGCTGATTTGTTTCATGGCGCTGATCCTGTACCGGGTGATGCGCATGCGGCTCAAGGCGGCCAAGCGCTCAGAGTCGCCCACCATGCTTTTGGAGCAAATCAGGCGCATTCATCAGCAGACGGTGCAGACAACGGACGGTAAAGCTCTGACCGGGTTGACCGAGATCACACCCGTCCAGAAGTCGCTGTTTGCTGCCCTGGAGTTGACACCACCGACCCCATCAGACCTCGCCAAGCCCGCTTTGTAGTCTGCGGTTTGACTCCCATTTCTAATGAAATCAATCACTTGCGTGCAGGAAGTGTCGAACTTGAGAGCCCAGGCAGGTTGTCCCCCACTGTGGGTGCGCAGTTCTGCCATGGGATGATTGCACCCACACAACTTTCTCAGGGGCTTGACCATGGGTATGGAAATCGAGCGCAAGTTCAAACTCAAATCTACTTCGATCCTGGAAGGTCGGTCTGGCAATTACTTTTTGCAGGCCTATCTGGCAAAGGGGGCCGTTCTGCTGAGAGTCCGAGTGTCGACCGACAAAGCGTGGCTCACCTTGAAAGGTCAGCCGTTGAGCTCAATGAGTCGACCCGAATGGGAATATGAAATCCCGGTGCTCGATGCCAAAGAGCTGGCCAGACAACCTGGTGCCTACGGACTCGAGAAAACGAGGTATTTGATTGAGCACCTGGGCCATACCTTCGAGGTGGACCGCTACCACGGCGGTCTGGAAGGCCTGTACACCGTTGAGGTGGAAATGGATTCGGAATCGACTCTTGTCACGCTGCCGGATTGGGTCGGCGAGGAACTCACGGGCAACCGGGCATGGGACAACGAAAGTCTGGCGCGCAACGGCTGGCCAGCCTGATCCGCTCCGGACGCAAAGCGTTACAGGACTTTAGCGCGACGATTTTTCGGTTTTTGACCGCTTTCACTGCTTGCGGCCTTCTTGGCTGAGGCTTGCTTTTCTTTGTTGCACTGATCGAGGGACAACAAGGTATCCACATGCGATGTAAATCGGCTGAGATAGTCAGGCGAGATGTCTCGCATCGTTGCCAGTGACCTGAGCACCAACATATGAGAATTGATGGGTCCGGCATTCTTTGGGGCGTTATCGAGCTCCTGTGTGACCCGTTTGCCGACGCTGAGCTTGGACCAGGTATCTCTAAAAAATTGTGTGGTTTGGAGCTCGGAACCCAGGCCGATGGTGCTGTCCGAGCCAGCATTCACGGTGCTTAATGAACGCTCGGCCAGGTGGCGAGTCAGGTCGCCCAAAGAGACGCGATTGGCGCTATTGCTCAGGTTCGCCATTCGTTGCCTCGCGGCCTTGAAGTCGCCGCCCTGGAACAAGCGCTGCAGATCAACAGCGGCATCCGGATGGTCCCGCACGGTACGGACAATGGCATCTTGGGTCTCGCCTTGTGCTCGCTCAAACCGATCCTTGTAAACAGCCAGTGCATGGGCCAGCTTGGCATCAAGCAGACGCTTGACCGGGGCCGGATGACTGACCGCACGCTGGGCTAGCACCTGCAGGTAGTGCAGTCGCACAGAATCGAAGTGCCCCGCACCGGCCAGGCGCAAGGATTCAATCAGCGAGTTGAAATCAACAGACTGATTTACCCGCGAATCATGAACCCGGCTGGCTTCAGCCCCGGTCATGGTGCGGCAGCCGTCGAAGGGCCGGTTTTGGGCACAGGCGCCATTTCAACCCGCCTGTTTTGAGCCCGAGCGGCCTCATCGGTATTCGGGGTGATCGGCTGCTCGGCACCAAAAGCGGCTGCGAAAACCATGTTGGAGGGCATGCCTTCATCTATCAAGGCACGCGTCACCGTCAGAGCGCGCTGGGCTGACAGCTCCCAATTGTCTTCAAAACGGTGATTGCCACCCCGTATCGACCGATCATCGGTGAAGCCGCTCACCATCAGCAGTTCATCACGCGCTGTCAAATACGCCCGCAGCGGGGTGACCAAACTACTCAAGAGCTGCCGGCCTTCAGGTTGCAATTGGTCGGAGTTCAACGAAAACAAGACGCGACCGCTGATGCCAATACGGCCGTTGTTCAACGTAATTCGTCCTGTGGCCAGCGGAATCGCCAACGCGGCCTCCAGGGTGATGCGACGCTGCTCTTCCTGCTGACGTTTTTTGACTTCAACTTCCAGATGCGTGGCCAACTCAAACTGAACCACCAGAACCCCCACCAAGAGCAAAACAAAAGCCCCCAGCAGGCCCGACATCAAATCACCAAAAACAGCCCAGACCGGTGCCGTCTGCTCGATCCCTGCGTCCGAGTCTTCCATCAGCTGGCCTCTTCGGCCAGCAGCGCTTGCCTGCCCGCAAGCAGACGCAGTTCTTCAATGATTTCTTTCTGGGACAAGGTGCTGAGGTCAATAATTTCACGCGCCTGTGCGACGTAGTAGGCGAGCTGCTCATCGCTTCTCGCCATCGATTTACCCAGCGCGCCTTCAATGCGCTCCAGGTTGGAGATCAGCTTCTCATTGGCTTCATTGAAGGAGTTCACGGCAAAACCGAAGGCATCACTCAAGCTCGACACATCCACCGCGCTGCTGGTGACATGGGTCGCAATGTCCGCGAGCTTGGCCGCTTCCAGACCCACGTTGTCCGAAAACTGACTGCCGGCTCGCTGCAGTGTCACGGCCGACGAAGCCACCAGGGAGTCGATCACAGCGCGCTGCTCCACGGACGCATGGTTGATGGAACCAAGCAATGCATTGAGCGTGTCCAGGATGCGGCTGCGTTCTTCAAGCAGCTCGTTGTCGCGCGAGACACTGTTGGAAATTTGCTGGCGAAGTTGGCCAATGACCTCGGCTGCAGCGCGTGGCGCCTCGGAGGCGGTTTGGATGAGCCGCGTGATCGGATCTTCCAGCGCAGTGCCCAGCGTGGTCAAGTGACCGGTCAGCGCCGTCTGTAACTCGCCCAGCCGGTCAACCGCTGCAGCCCCACGCCGGGCTTCGTCTTCCCTGAGCGCGCCGAGCTCCCCGCGCAACAAGGCGGCGAGCTGATCCATGCGTTGGCCGTTTTGTTGCAGCCAGTCTGCCTCAGACGCGATTCGGGAGCGGATCAACTCCTCGGAGGACGCCATCAGGCGGGTCATGTCACCCAGTGTCGAGTTGGCGCTGCTTCGTGCGTTGTCTGTGATGTCCTGCGCGGTTTGGGCAAGTGTGCTGCAGATCACTGTCTGCTGGGCGTGCGCCTGCTCGCCCGCCTGCTGCCAGGCCTGCTGGAGCGTGGCGGCCGTGGCTTGCATCGAGCTTCTCCAGGCCTCCAGGCGCTGGTGGTCTGCCAAGGCTTGGTCTGCCTGCAAAGTAAGGTTAGCCTGATTCATCTCGTTCACGAGCGAGGCCGAGCGTTGTTCAAAGGTGTCCGCAAAGGACACCAGCGTTTGGCCCACACCACTGACCATGCTGGCACTGGCCTGCTCATGCTGGGAGAGTGCCGCTGTCCAGGTGCGCGCCACAGTGGCCACCGTGGTGTCAAACCTGGCAGACAAACCGTCAAGCTGCAGCTGCGCTGCATCGACCATTCGACCGTGCATCAGCGTCGCCTCGGCCGCCATGCCTGTCATGGCGGCTTCAACCAGCGGCTTGATGCCATCAGCAGCCACCTGCGCGCTTTGGGTCAGGCTGTTGCGCAGGGATTGATCGACGGACGAGGCCAGCTCGGTGTACACGCCTTTCACGTCGCTATGAAAACTCTCCTGGTTGCTGAGCAGTCGGTCGTTCAACTGCTGGCTCATGCGGTCCATTTGCACCATCATGGCCTGCAATTGATCAACCACCAGAGGCAAGGCCTGGGCTTGCGACTGCATGGCCCTGAAGGCCTCCGCACGCTGATGGGCCAGTGAAAAGCCGCGCAGTGTGGTCGCCATCTGGGTATCGAGCTCCTGCGCTGCCAGCAACCTTTCACGCCGGCTGATCGCCGACATCAGGCCCAGCATCGCGGACGAGGCTACTCCGGCCACGGACGTGCCAAACGCCAGCCCCAAGCCTTTGATGGGGGCCGAGAAAGCCGATCGCATGGCCTGCAGGTCGGTGGTTCCCTCCAACGCAAACACAGCGCCATTGAGGGTGACGACCATGCCCAAAAATGTGCCCAGCATGCCCAGCATCACCAGCAAGCCCACCAAATAGGGCGTGAGAGCAGGTCCGGGCAAGCCGATGCGCTCGCCTTCGATGCGCACGCGCACCGCATGTCGCAAGGAAGGATGCACGCCATCGATCCAGGCACCCAGGCTCGGCAGGTGCGCGGGGATCGCGGCCAGCGCCTCGGACAGGCTCAAGGTGGCACGGCGAAACTGGCGCAACTCCCATGCGCCAAAAATGTAAACAAGGGCAATGACCGCCGTGACCCCCAAGGCCAGCAGGTTGGAGCCCATGAAGCCGGCACCCACCCAAACGAGTGCAATCGCACCCAACAAAAAAGTGCCTGTGAAAAAATATCTGTTCATGCGTGTCATGTTGTCTCGTTATGGAGCGCTTCAATGAGCCCCACCGTGGGTTGCAGGCGAACATCGAGTTCCGCAATCAACACCGTTTGAAGTTCTT
This sequence comes from uncultured Rhodoferax sp., assembly GCA_964492535.1. GTDB lineage: Bacteria > Pseudomonadota > Gammaproteobacteria > Burkholderiales > Burkholderiaceae_C > Rhodoferax. The sequence goes on from CAZBKX010000103.1 coordinate 4,733, forward strand.
GGAAAAACCGCGCCAGCCAGCCACCCGGCTCCATCCAGGTATCGGAATCGTCGGCTTGGCGGTTGGCATTGAGCGTTTGCTGATGGCCCTTGAGCAAGTGCTCAAAACGCTTTCTCAGAAGCAGCGGCACCGTAGAGAGCAGCTTGCTCTCGCGCTTACACAAGACCTTCTCAAGCGCTGCATCCAGTGCGGCCAAGTTTTTGAGCGACATTGATGCCCTGGCCAACACCTCCCTCACACCCGCCCGCAAGGTGCGAATGTTTGAGTCCATCTCGCGCTGGTGGGCGCCGTAGTATCGGCGATAGGGCTCAAAAGCGATGGAGACCTTGACGGGCCACTCAAAATCCACAACGGGCCGTTCTATCTGCGCTCCGCCCGCCTGAGCGGAGTCACTGTGGGTGATCGACTCCACAATGCCAGTGCGCAGACACGCCAATTGCTCACTGACGACAGACCCTGCTGCCGCGGGGTCCCCTCGTCGCGCCTCTGCCTGGCTTGAGGCACCTGGATTCAGCGCAGTCGACAAAGCGATGGCATCCGAATAGTCCACCCAGAGGCCCAGCTTTTCCGCAAAGGCGGCTCCCGGCTCGGCCGCATCCAGAAGGGACAGGTCGGACAGAATACGGATGAGCCGGGAGCTAGGGAAGTGGGTACGCGTCGGGGATCGCGTCATAGGTGACAGGTTTTTACAAGTGCCGGAATCCAAAAGCCCAGTCTGGACGCCAGCGCAGGGTTGGGCTCCGATAGCGATCGGATCGAGGGAGGTATGGAATTTTAGCTGCTGAAATCCGCAGGGGCCGCCAACAGGCCGGTCGCCACGGTGGGGTGGTGCAATTTGAGGCGCAGCTCCTGCTTTAAGCGCGTGTTGTCCATACGGCGCGACTCACTCATGAAGCTCAACACCATCAGGGACAAATGCTCCCGGGCCGAGCTACGGGCCACGCGGGGCGGGCGGGGCAAACCATACAGATCAGCTGCCAGATCGAAGTAGTCGCCCATCTTGAGACAGGTGTCGTCATTGACGTTATAAACCCGCCGGGGCTGGCCGCGCCACAGCGCCGCTATGCAGGCGCGGGCCAGGTCATCGGCGTGGATATGGTTGGTGTAAACGTCATCTGACGCCTGCAACACCGGCGTGCCCTTGAGC
>CAZBKX010000104.1:0-6976 GCA_964492535.1 uncultured Rhodoferax sp.
CATCTGCCCCCGACTTTGATGTCGATCAGCGGACTCGCTATGGGGCGGCTGCGACCACCCAAACTGCACAGGCCAAAGGCTTTCGGATGCACCAAGCCTGCGCCATACTCACACTTGGGCATTTGAATTTCCCACACCTGAAAATCATGAAACACCTCAAAAACCATTTTTCTTTTGCATTGAGTCTTGCCCTTTTAATCGGCACTGCCCAAGCTGAAATCAAGGAAAGACGCGCGTCCATTCCGATCCAGGTAGACCTGCAGAGTGGCGAGGTTATCAAACGCGACATGGAACTCGTCATCTTTCAGGACTCTTCTGCTGAAGTGCCCCGCCCCGTAATAATTTTTGGGCATGGATACCCAGGCAACAACACAAATGTGAGCACTTGGGCTTGGCTTCTGTCGCACCGGAAGGCGCTAAACGAGTTTGTAAAACTTGGATTTACTGTGGTGATGCCAATGCGAATTGGGCAAGGCGGGACTGGCGGACAAACACTTGAGCATGGATGCAATCAATTGGCGCAAGACTACGCCGAGAGAATTAAGAATATCAATACACAGCTCAAGCAGGCAACCAGTTGGGTAAAGCAACAAGACTTTGCCAAAGCAGACCAAATACTCTTCGTGGGTCAAAGTGCGGGTGGCAGCGGCGCCATGGGCTTGTCGGCAGATGAGCAAAACCCGTTTCGATTGATCGTCAATTTCGCTGCTGGGAGCGGCAAGGATCGAAGCCCTGATTTCCCTTGTTCACCCGAAGCGTACGGAGAACAACTTGCTGTTTACGGCAAGCAATCGAAAATGGAGATGCTTTGGATCTATGGTTTGAACGATACTTTTTGGGGTAAAAAGTGGCCAGTGAAGTGGGCTGAGGCGTACGAGGGTGCAGGCGGAAAATTGGAATTTCATCAGATTGATTCCAATACTTTGGAAGGCCATAATTTGTTTCGCCAATCCCCAGAAGTTTGGCTGCCGATAGTCAAAGCTTATTTTGCCAAGAACAATCTGCTCCCTGCAACACCAAACTAGAGCGGGGTCCAAGGCTGCGGCTCGCACAGTACCTCACTTTTGAGGCCGCCCTGGATCCATTTAGCGCCTCAGTCACTGGCTGTCACCCCGCAAGCGGCTCACCACTACAGCCAGGCCGCCATCTGCCATTCGCGCCCGGCTGACCACCAGCCAGCGGCCTTGGGTGTCTTGCAGAAGTTGTTGTGCTTGCTGTGGTTCGGGTGCTTGAACAAGTACCCCACTTACACCCCAGCCGGGCACGGCTTGCCCGATCGCATCCAGTTTGATCCACACCCGTTGGTAGGTCGTTGGCATTTGCTCGGCCGGGTACGGCTGCTGCGTGCCGAGCAACATCAACTCGCCCGCCCGGGTTCTTTGGGCACCGGCCAGGGTAAAGGTGGGGTCGAGCAGAGATTGAACCGCGCCATCCTGAGCAAAGGTGGGGTCCATGTTGCCCTCCCGATCAAATTGGCTCACCCAGAAGCCAGCGCTGCTGATGTCGCTGCTTCGCCCCATCGCGGAAAAGCCGTTGTCTGGCAGGGCAGACAGCGACAGCAAGGTGATGTTGGTGTTGAAACTGACCGTGGGGTTGAGGCTGGCAAAGCCCGGGTCGCGGCTTGCGTCGGTATGGAGTCGCTCCAGGCACAAGCCCGGGTTGGCCGCAGGATCGGCATACCAGATTCCCTGCACGCCGCCAACCACGATGCCTCCGTCAGCTTGGAGCAGCAGAGCTGCATCGTCGACCTGGCAAATTGACGCTACCGGTGCGCCTTGGTTGAACGCGGCATCTGGCATGCCATCGGGCTGGTATCGGGTGAGGGCCCAGCCAAATACCCTGGCCCGACTGCTGCCTGTGGAGCGCAACAGCAAAATCCGCCCATCGTTTTGCAGCGCCAAGGTCAGACGGTTGGTACTGGCCGGTGCCTCCACCAAGCCGCCCACGCCAAAGCTCGAATCACGCAACCCCTCAGGGGTCAAGCGGAGCATCACGCTGGCGCGTGTGGCTGAGCGTCCCTCCGCTGTGGTGCACAAGAAGAAGCCAGTGACGACGCAGGGCTCGCCAGCATTCACGGCGAGCAGAATCCGTCCATCAGCCTGCACCGCCAGGTCTGCCACGGTGTCACTGCCTTGCACAGTAAGGCGTACCTCGCCACCGACACCGAACGCGGTGTCTGGTGAGCCGTCGCCGTTGATTCGAATCACAAACACCTCGGCGGGTGCATGCCCCGGCTCGCTGGCGGGCGCCTGGCGCCAACCGGCCACAAGCAATTTGCCATCGGCTTGCAGCGCAGACTTGCCGATGCGCCCGTCTACCGTACCGATGGGGACAGTGGCCTTCCCTTGGGTTGCGTAGCTTGTGTCTGGCGCGAGTGGGTTGACTTCAATGTCGCTGCCACAGGCCACGAGCAGCAGGCTGCTCAGCAAGGCGATGGCAGGCCAAAAGCAGCGGCCTGGGGGTGTGTGCAGTTGCATATAAGTGTTTCAGGCTTCTGGCCGGCGTTTTGTATGGTTATGGTAGCTAAAAACAATAGCGATTCAGGGTGTTGCAGCAGGGCGTTGCCCCCGTGTTGTTGCCCGCGAGGTGCGTGGCTTCGCAGCCCTTTTCAGCGCTTCAAATTCACGATGGAACAGGTCTGTGATGGCTTCTGGGTCGGGCACCAGGTGGGCGTCACCGATCACCGTCAGGGCGGCGTGGCCCCGGTAACTCAGAATACTCAAGGTCATGCCCAACTCCTCGCCCGGGTGGGGCGCCCAGGCCATCATGCGGTCGATGGGCACCCCTGCCAGATAGAGCGTGTCACGGGGGCCAGCCACGTTGGTCAGGACCAGGCTGCATTTGCTGCCAAACCAGCGGTTGCTCAAGTCCTGCAGTGCCTTGGGGCCGCGCCCGAAGATATCAAACAGCATCAGGGTGGCCAGGGCCTCGGGCGAGCGTTTGAGGGCGTCCATGGCGGCCTTGGTGCGGGCCAGGCGTTGAGCGGGTCGCGCAGCGCCCACGGGCAGTTCCAGAATCACCAGCCCAAATGCATTACCAAGAAGGCCTGCTTGAGCGGGCGGGCGCAGGTCCACCGGCACCATCGCGCGCAAGCTGCTGTGGTTGACCTCCACGCCCCGGCCCTTGAGGTAGGTGCGCAGGGCACCAGCGATGGCGGCCACCAACACGTCATTGACTTTGGCGCCAAAGCGCCCGCCAATGGCCTTGACGTCCCTGATCGGGACCGTTTTAGACCAGGCCACCCGCTTTTGCTGCCCGAACTCCCCTTTGAGCGGGGAGGGCGGGTCGTCTGTTTTGAGCAATTCACCCACCAGCATGCCCGCGCCTTGCAGAACGGTGCCGGCCTGCGCCAGTGTCTGGCGCGGGTGGGTGACGGCGTGGACTGCGCTGCCCGCCGCGGCCAGGGCGCTCTGCGCGGTTTGCCGAAGGGTCTGCAAGGCAGGGGCCAGCATCCCGTCCTCGTCTGCTTGGGCCGGGGTCGCGTCCGCGTCGGTTGGGATGATCGGTGCGCCCGCCTCGGTGTCAAACAGCTTGCCAATCACGGTCATCATGCCGGTGCCGTCGGCGATGCAGTGGTGTACCCGCATGACCAGGGCGCTGCCACCTGCCACGTTGTCCACCACATGCACTTGCCACAGCGGCTGGGTGTGGTCCAGCGGGGTGCTGGCCAGGTCGCTGACCAGTTCGCGCAGGGCGGCCTCGTCGTGCGGCGCGGGCAGCGCCATGTGGTGCAGGTGAAGGTCGATGTTGAAGCCCGGCACGTTGTGCCAGTGGGGCGTGGCGATGGGAACCCCCCGCTCCACCACCCGTTGGCTGAAGCGCTCAAACTGGGGCAGGCGGGCGCGGTAAATGGCGCGCACGCGCTCAAAGTCCAGCGGCTCGCAGGTGAGGATCAAGCCGGTCATGATGGCCAGGTTGACGGGGCCGTCCATGTGAAACCAGGCGGCATCCACGGGGGTCATGGGGTGGCTTGCCACTGGGGGGTGCTTGGTTGACATCAGCGGATGCTAGGCCGTCCTGGGTTGGGGGAGTTGATCGCTGTCAACAGCACGCCACGCATGCCAGAGCCCGTTTTGCAGCGGCGGCGCCTGCAGTTTTAACGAGCAACTACAAGGCTTGCGTGCGCTTTGGCTTCGACAGCACCGCATAGAGACTGTCACTCCACGGTTGACGGTCCCGAAACTGCATTCGGTCAACCTGCAAACCGGCCTGCGTGGCCATGCGAGTCAGCGTCTGCGGTGTGAAGTAGTTCACATGATCCGGCCACCGAAATCCGCACCAGTTGCTCCCGCGAATCCTTCGGTTGAGGCTGGCGTAATTGGGGACTTTGACCACTACCCGCCCACCGGGTTTGAGATGTTGAAGACAGCGACGCAGCAGCGGCAGCGGGTTGATTTCATGTTCCAGAAATGAAGACAGAACGATCAAATCAAAATAATCCGGGGGAAACCGCGTGATGCCGTGCAGGGCGTTGTCCTGAATGCACTGCCCACCGCCTGCATTGCACAGCTTTTCATTGGACAGGCGTGCCAATTCTTTGGACAGCTCTATTCCGTTGGGAACGCAACGGTGCTGGATTGCTTCGGGCAGGTCATGAATCACTTCTTGGAGCAAGCCGCCCCATCCGCAACCCACATCCAGCAAGTGGATTTGAGCAGAGTCCACCTCCTTGAGGCAATCGATGGCGAGATCGCGCACTTTGTGGCGGCTGAACGCCTTGGAGCGAACTTTTTTCAAAAAAGTGCTGATGGCGTAAAACACGGGTTCGGTCTTTTTCCGGCGCTCTGATTCCTTGCTGAAATTGAGCTCCCACGCATGGTCTTCTTCAAAGGCTTCGTAGTGAGGTGGGTTTTCCAGAAACACAAAACCGGATTCAAGACACTGTTTGAGCACCCATCCCGAAGGTGCGTAGCTCAAAATCTCGGTGGCACTCCCTCTTTCAAGCAGAGGGCTGACTCGCGGGGCCGGGGTTTCATGGGTCACATTTTCTTTCATCATGAGATGGTATTCGAGAACAACGGCGCTGATCCGCTCAGTGCGAAAATCACGCCCATGCAAACGCCTACCTCACCTCCCCAGACGCCCCCCACCCAGGTCCGCAACCCCCTGCACGGGTTGACGCTGGAGGCCATTGTGACCGCGCTGGTGGACTATTACGGCTGGGCTGGGCTGGGTGAGCGTATTCCGGTGCGCTGCTTCATCAGCGAGCCCAGCGTGACTTCGAGCCTGAAGTTTTTGCGCAAAACGCCCTGGGCCCGGGAGAAGGTCGAGGGGCTTTACCTGTTCATGCAGCGCGAAAGGCGTCGGGCCGGGGGGTAGTCGCTCGCCCAGGGCGCCTGTATATTGGGGTGATGAACCACCACCCCTCGCACCCCCACCACCGCGCCGATCTGGTGCGCATTGCCACCCGCGCCATGACGGAGCGAGGCCTGGAGCCCGAGTTTTCCAAGTCAGTCGAGCGGCAACTGGCCACGCTGGACGGGCCGGGCCGAGAAACAGGGCCCGATATTCAGGACCTGACGCACCTGCTCTGGTGCTCCATCGACAACGATGACTCCCTTGACCTGGACCAACTCACCACCAGCGAGACGCTGGACCACGGCATAGTCAGGCTCTGGGTGGCCATTGCCGATGTGGACGCGCTGGTCAAGAAAGGCACGGCCATTGACGAGCACGCGCTGTTCAACACCACCTCGGTCTACACCTCGGCCCGTATTTTTCCGATGCTGCCCGAGCGCCTGTCCACCGACCTGACCTCGCTCAATGTCAATGAAGACCGCCTTGCGCTGGTGACCGAGATGGTTTTCAACGCCGACGCCTCGCTGGCGGGCGCCACCGTGTACCGGGCCCGGGTGCGCAACAAGGCCAAGCTGGCCTATGACGCCATCAGCGCCTGGATTGACGGCGAGGCCGCGCTGCCGCCGGAGGCAGCCAAGGTGCCGGGCCTGCAAGCGCAACTGCACACGCAGGACGCACTGGCCCAGTTGCTGCGCTCCCGCCGGCGCACCGAGGGTTCGCTGGAGCTGGAGACTTTTCAGCCGCGTGCTGTGTTTGAGGGTGAGGCCGTGGTGGATATTCGCCAGCAGGTGCAAAACCGCGCGCGCCAGTTGATTGAGGAGGTGATGATTGCCACCAACGGCTGCACCGCGCGTTACCTGGTGGCCCAGGGCGGTGCCTCGTTGCGCCGGGTCGTGCGCTCGCCCGAGCGGTGGTTGCGCATTGTGGCGGTGGCTGCGGAATATGGTGAAACGCTGCCCGATGAGCCGGATTCCAAAGCGCTGGAGGCGTTTTTGGCCAGGCGGCATCAGGCCGACCCGCTGCGTTTTCCGGACTTGTCGCTGGTCATCGTGCGGCTCATGGGCTCGGGCGAGTATGTGGTGGAGACCCCGGGTGGTTTGCCCATTGGCCACTTCGGGTTAGCGGTGCGTGATTACACCCACTCTACAGCGCCCAACCGGCGCTTCCCCGACCTGATCACCTTGCGTCTGATCAAGGCCGCACTGGCCGATCAAGCGCAGCCGTATTCAACGACCGAGCTGGCTGAACTGGCCCAGCACTGCACGCGCCAGGAGGATGCGGCGCAAAAGGTGGAGCGGCGCTTGCGCAAATGCGAGGCGGCGCTGGTGCTGGAGTCGAAAGTGGGGCAGAAATTTGACGCGGTGGTCACTGGCAGCACCACCGACGGGATCTGGGTCCGGGTGTTTTCTCCCCCGGCTGACGGCAAGCTGGTGCGAGGCAAGACCAGCCTGAAAGTGGGCGACAAGGTCAGGGTCAAACTGGTGTCCACTGACGTGGAACGCGGCTTTATTGATTTTGTGACGCAGGCCGACTAGCCCTGGGAGCCGCTGAAAAAAGCGGTCTGGATGGCTGTGGGAGTGCCGGACGTCTTGAGCAGCCCGGCGCAACGTTCAACGGCGACCAGGCTGGGCAAGGCCTTGCACTCGCGGGTGGCCCTGGCGAGCAAGGCTGAGGCGAT
>CAZBKX010000105.1:0-12681 GCA_964492535.1 uncultured Rhodoferax sp.
AACGGGACCCCTGATGGAAGTCACCACCAGTGATCTGGAGATTCAAATTCGTACCACCGCTGAACTTGGTGGTGACATGGGTGACTTCACAACAACTGTTGGCGCACGCAAGCTGATCGACATCTTGCGGACCATGCCGGCCGATCAGACGGTGTCGCTGGAATCGAGTACATCCAAACTGATTCTCAAGGGCGGGAAAAGCAAATTCACGCTGCAAACCATGGCAGCGGAAGACTTTCCTCTGGTGCAGGAAGCCGCCAACTTTGGCCCCGTTTTCAGCGTGCCGCAAAAGGCACTCAAAGACCTGCTGAGCCAAGTGTCTTTTGCCATGGCGGTGCATGATATTCGGTACTACCTGAATGGTATTTTGTTTGTGGCCGAAGGCAATCAACTGAGCCTGGTTGCCACCGACGGCCACCGCCTGGCTTTCGCTTCCGCGACGCTGGATGTGGACGTGCCCAAGCAAGAAGTCATCTTGCCGCGCAAAACGGTGATCGAACTACAGCGCCTGCTTTCTGACGCGGAGGGCGCGATTGAAATGCAGTTTGCCGGAAACCAGGCCAAGTTCAGCTTTGGCGGTATGGAGTTTGTGACCAAACTGGTCGAAGGCAAGTTCCCCGACTACAACCGCGTCATCCCCAAGAACCACAAAAACAGCATCACGCTGGGCCGGACAGCTCTGCTTGCAACGTTGCAACGAACCGCTATTTTGACCAGCGACAAGTTCAAGGGCGTTCGGTTGAACATCGACCCGGGCACCCTGCGTGTGGCGTCCAACAATGCGGAACAGGAGGAAGCGGTTGATGAGCTCGACATTGACTACGGTGGTGACAGCATCGAAATCGGCTTCAATGTCACCTACCTGATCGATGCATTGAACAATATGAACCAAGACATGGTGAAGCTTGAGCTGTCCGACGGCAACAGTTCTGCGCTCCTTACCATCCCGGACAACGCCACGTTCAAATACGTAGTGATGCCCATGCGAATTTGATCCCACTATATTTGTCGCGATACAAAGCCCGAGCCCCCCGATCAGCGATACAGCTATGGCGGGTTTGGTCATTCAACTGATTAGAAGTTAGCCATGACAGAAGAAAACAAGCCAGTTCAACCCACCGAAAATGGTGATGAGGGCGTGCATACGGGCGAAGGCACGAGCGACAGCTCCAACTTTCAGCCCACCATTGATGCACACCAGGCCGGCGCATCCGAGGCTTATGGCGAAGGCTCCATCCAGATTCTGGAAGGGCTCGAAGCCGTGCGCAAACGCCCTGGCATGTACATCGGCGACACATCCGACGGAACAGGTTTGCACCACTTGGTATTTGAGGTGGTGGACAACTCGATTGATGAGTCTTTGGCCGGTCATTGCGATGACATCCTGGTCACCATCCATTCGGATAACTCGGTGTCGGTGGTCGACAACGGCCGCGGAATTCCGACTGGCGTGAAATTGGACGACAAACATGAACCCAAGCGTTCAGCGGCCGAGATTGCACTGACTGAACTGCACGCCGGCGGCAAATTCAACCAGAATAGTTACAAAGTCTCTGGCGGTCTGCACGGTGTGGGCGTGAGCTGCGTTAACGCCTTGAGCAAAATGCTGCGGCTGACCATCCGGCGCGATGGAAAAATCCATGTCATGGAGTTCAGCAAGGGCTTCGTGCAAAACCGGATCACTGAAATGGTGAACGGCGTTGAAGTCTCCCCCATGAAGGTGATTGGCGAGACCGAAAAGCGCGGCACTGAAGTGCACTTTTTGCCCGATCTGGAAATTTTCCAGACCAACACCGACTTCCATTACGAGATATTGAGCAAGCGCCTGCGTGAACTCAGCTTTCTGAACAACGGCGTGCGAATTCGCCTGAAAGACGAACGCAGCGGCAAGGAAGACGACTTCTCGGGTGCCGGTGGCGTCAAGGGCTTTGTCAACTTCATCAACAAGGGCAAGACGGTGTTGAACCCCAACATCTTCCACGCCATGGGCGATCGCCAGAGTGACCAAAATACAAACATCGGTGTTGAAGTGGCCATGCAATGGAACAGCGGCTACAACGAGCAAGTGCTGTGCTTCACCAACAACATTCCACAACGCGACGGCGGCACCCACCTGACCGGCCTGCGTGCGGCTATGACCCGCGTCATCAACAAATACATTGACGACAGCGAAATAGCCAAAAAAGCCAAAGTTGAAGTTACAGGCGACGACATGCGCGAAGGCCTGTGCTGCGTCTTGAGCGTCAAAGTGCCAGAGCCCAAGTTCAGCAGCCAGACCAAAGACAAACTCGTGAGCAGCGAGGTGCGTGGCCCGGTGGAAGACATTGTGAGCCGCCTGCTGCACGACTATCTGCAGGAGCGCCCAGCTGACGCCAAAATCATCGTCGGCAAAATCATTGAAGCAGCCCGCGCCCGTGAAGCCGCCCGTAAAGCGCGCGACATGACCCGACGCAAGGGCGTGCTCGATGGCATGGGCCTGCCCGGCAAACTGGCCGATTGCCAGGAAAAAGACCCCGCCATGTGCGAGATCTACATCGTCGAGGGTGACTCTGCGGGAGGCTCTGCCAAGCAAGGCCGCGACCGTAAATTCCAGGCGATTCTGCCCCTGCGCGGCAAGATTCTGAATGTTGAAAAAGCGCGTTATGAGAAGCTGCTGACCAGCAACGAAATTTTGACCTTGATCACTGCTTTGGGCACCGGCATCGGCAAGGCGGGAGGCACCACAGGCAACGACGACTTCAACGTCGCCAAGCTGCGCTACCACCGCATCATCATCATGACCGATGCCGACGTGGACGGTGCCCACATCCGCACGCTGCTGCTCACTTTTTTCTACCGCCAAATGCCGGAGCTGGTCGAGCGCGGCCATATCTACATCGCGCAGCCACCGCTCTACAAAGTGAAGGCCGGCAAGGAAGAGCTGTACCTGAAGGACGCGCCTGCGCTGGATGGCTTTTTGCTACGCATCGCTCTGGTGAATGCCTCGGTGCACACCGGCGGGGACAACGGCACCACGCTCAGTGGCGACACATTGGCCGAATTGGCGCGCAAGCACCAGGTGGCCCAAGCGGTGATTGCTCGCCTGCGCAATTTCATGGATGCAGAAGCACTGCGCTCCATCGCGGATGGTGTGGCACTGAACCTCGACACCGTGGCTGACGCTGAAATCTCGGCCGCTGCACTGCAAGCCAAATTGCCCGACGCCGAAGTGGCCGGTGAGTTCGACGTACGTACCGACAAGCCCATCTTGCGTATCAGCCGTCGCCACCATGGCAACGTGAAAAGCAGCGTGTTGACCCAGGACTTTGTGCACGGCGCCGACTACGCTGCACTGGCCGAAGCCGCCAATACCTTCAGGGGTTTGCTCAGTGAAGGCGCCAAGGTCATGCGTGGCGAAGGCGAGCGTCAAAAAGAGGAAAAGGTCAGCGATTTCCGTGAAGCCATGAGCTGGCTCATTGCCCAAGCGGAAAACGCCACCTCACGCCAGCGCTACAAAGGCTTGGGCGAGATGAACCCCATCCAGCTCTGGGAGACCACCATGGACCCCACCGTTCGCCGCCTGCTCAAAGTGCAGATCGACGACGCAATTGAGGCTGACCGCGTGTTCACCATGCTCATGGGCGATGAGGTCGAGCCACGCCGGGAATTTATCGAGACCAACGCGCTGCGCGCTGGCAACATCGATACCTGAACTAACTGCTGATGTAACTCGTCAGCTGTGAAATCGTTTGCTCATGGTCGGCAATGATGTCGTCCATGATGTCGCGGATGGAAATCATGCCCAGCACCTTGGCGCCCTCGACCACAGGCAGGTGGCGAATTTTCTTTTGACTCATGAGCATCATGCAGGCACGGGTTCCGGTGGTGGGTGCCACTGAAATCACATTGGCAGTCATGATCTCGGCTACGGTTGTTTCCTTGGAGTTTTTCCCCTGCAAGGCAACCTTGCGTGTGTAGTCTCGCTCAGAAACGACCCCGACGAGTTTGCCGTCGTCAACGACGATCAGGGCGCCGATGCCATACTCTGCCAACAAATGCAACGCCTCAAAGACGGTCACCGAAGAGGCCACCTGATAAACCGCCGCCTCACGGCCTTTTAACAATTCCATCACGGGTTTCATCAATGCTCCTTTAGTTCGTCACAATTTGGTATCAGTGTAGCCAAAGTGGCGTTGGCAGCTGCAGCGTGTTTCAGGCCCCTCTGGCCATTCGCTTCTTTTTGGATCCAGATGCCTTGGCGCGGGCCGCCACCGCCAAGTCACGCACCCTGGCGATATCGGCGTCGGAAAACACGCCGTTCACACCGGAGATGGCCGCCAGCTGCATGCCGTGTTTGAGGCCCAGTTTGTAAATCTCGCGCACCTTCTCCCATTCAATGTGACGGCCCACGGTGTAGCTCTCAAAGCGCCCCTCAAGCGCCAGCACTATGGTCTCTGCCAGGCAGGCGTAAGCCACATTTTTGGGCAAACCAATATTTTTCATCTCAACATCACCGGGCAGGTGAATCTCGCCGGATTCGATCACGAGCACGTCCGGGCGCCTGGCCACCTCGCTGGGTGGCAAATCCAGGGGCCGCGCGACATCGGTGATGACACATCCAGGCTTGACCTTCATGATGTCCAGCACCTGCTTGCCAGCACCAGAGGTGGCGGTAACGATCATGTCCATGTCGGCAATGTGCTTGTCGGTGCATGACGACAAATGAATCCTGGCTTCCGGTGCGACCTTCAAAATGGATTCTTTGAGCGCCAGCAACTTGGCGGTCTCGGGAGACACCAGATACACCGTCTCGGCCACCATCGCCAGCAAACGGGCGCAAACCGAACCAATCGCACCCGAGGCGCCCACCACCATCGCCTTGAACTTCACCTTTTGCCCCGTTTCGGGAGCAGGCAGCAACTCCAGTCGCAGCAGGGCATCGTGCGCAGCCCACAAGGCGCCCGAGGCGCTGTAACTGTTGCCAGTGGTGATGGGCAGGGGCGCCCGTTTGGCCACCGTCACGCCGGCATCGCCCACCACCTTGGTGAACGCCCCCAAGCCCATGATCTGGGCACCCAGACGCCGGGCCATTTCAGCCGCAGCCAACAAACGGTAATAGGTAAATTCGGGGCTGTGGGCCATGATTTCACGAGGCGTGCCGCCGACCGAAATCAGCCAGCCTTCGGCTTCCACGCCCGTGGGCGACTTGATGCCCGTCACCCTGGAATAGACAAAAGGAGGCGCATAAGCCAACGCCTTCTCCAGCACATTCATCACCAGGGGGGGCGACACCTTGGACAGCCAGTCAACAGGTTTGACGATCTTGAAATACTCTTGCGACAAAGGGTGAATGACGAACGCAAATCGGTTCACACGCTTGAAGCCGCAGGGGTGAATCAGCCGGGGTGCCATCTTCTCGCTGCCGATGATCTCCAGATAGTCGTCCTGCGTCAGCTCATCGGCGGCCTTGTTGCTGGCTGCCAGGATCATGGCGTCCAGCACATGCGGCCCCAACACATGGCCTGCCAGATTCTGGGCACCATCCACCACCAGATGCACGCCTTTGTCTCGGAACTGCGCCAGGCGCACCTCACTCACCGACGAGGTGATCAGCGTCTTGCCAGCCAACTCCTGCGCCCCGAAGTCATCCAGCGCGTGCACAGGTGCGACGATAACCGTGGCCTCGCGCATGGCCGACCGCAACACAAACCGGGTCCAGGCTTGGGCAGGGCCTGACGCCATGACGTCAGTCGGGATCCAATCCAAGACCTGGTGTGCACCCGCTGCATAAAGGTCCAGCGTTTGGAAGGATGTCAACAACTTGGGCACCCCCAACTGCGTCAGAGGATCGGCAAATTGCAGGTTCTGGGTGAACTCCGACAGGGCCAGGGCCAGCCTGTAATTGCCCAGGCCCGAAAAAAACAGCACCCGGGCATTGTTGAAATAGCCCTCCCACTTGTTTTGCACCTGGCGCATGGCCCACTCTTGCAGAATGTCATTGAGACGCCCTCCGGTCGTCACCGGGATGCGCTTGACCCAACCCGTCAACCGGCCACTGGTCTTGTCCGTCGAAGAGCGCAAGCCCGTGCGGTGAGCATCTTCATCGACACCCAGACCCAGCACAGTGGCCTGCTTTTCCCAACGCTTGAGCAGCTTCACGGCCGTATCCAGACTACCGTTCGCCCCGACACGCTGAACGCTGATGTTCTCGCCCATGAACGGCGCCACGAACTGGAAATTGTGGCGGGAGCTACCCAGGCTGATGCTCACGACTTTCTTCATCGGTTGATGGTCGGAAAAACAGTGCCGCTTTTATATGCGAAAAATCAATCAAGCCTGATTTGGCACCGACTGCAGCACCTCCTCTTTGCATGCGCTGGATAAACTGGATTTCCGGCAACAGCGCGGGGAGGGCCATCGTGATTTCAGAGTTGATTGGCGACTTGGGTCGCTCAGTGGGCTTGGCCGGCATCATGCGCGTGGCCGGCGTCTTGACGCGCCTGATCCCCATACCCCAACCCACCCTGTTGGTCGGGCCCGGCGCCAGTGGACGACTGGGGCAGGCGGTAGTCGGTTTTTCGCACCACAAAGTCCTGCTGGTCACGGATCACCTCATCGCCCAATTGGGCTTGTGCCAGGACCTGACCCACGCCCTGACTCTTGGCGGCACGCACTTTGTGGTGTTTGATGGGATCACCCAGGACGCACCGATCCCACTCATCGAGCAAGGCGTCGCCCTGTTTCAGTCGGAACAATGTGATGCCATCATTGCCGTGGGTGGCGGATCGGTGATGGATGCCGCCAAAGCCATTGGCTTGTGCGCAGCCAACGGGAGATCACCCCGCCAACTGGTGGGGTACTTCCGCGGCCGCTACCCGCCGATGCCGTTGTATGCCGTGCCTACCACGGCGGGCACCGGATCCGAGGTGTCTGTTGTCGCCGTCATCTCGGACCCTGTTGAGCACAAGAAACTGGTGATGACCGATTCACGGCTGGTACCCCGCATGGCGGCGCTTGACCCTGGCCTGATGACCGGACTGCCGCCAGACATCACGGCTGCCACCGGCATGGACGCCCTGACCCACGCCATTGAGGCGTTTCTTGGTCACTGGTCGACCCACTACACCGACCGCATGGCCCTGGCCGCCGTGGCCATGGTCTTTGGTAACCTGCGAACCGCCTGCCAGCACGGCCAGGACCTGGTTGCCCGTGAAAAAATGGCGCTGGCCGCCACCTATGCGGGATTTGCGTTTACCCGCGCCAGCGTGGGTTACGTCCACGCCATCGCCCACCAACTGGGCGCCCTTTATCAGACCCCCCATGGGCTGGCCAACGCCCTGGTTCTACCCCACGTCCTGCGGTTTTATGGCGCCAGCGTCCAGCACAAGCTGGCCATACTCGCTGTACAGGCCAAGGTGGGAGAGCTAGGCGAGCCAAAGGCGTTGCTGGCCCAAAAGTTCATCGCTGCGATTGAGGCCTTGGGCCAGGACCTGAGCCTGCCACGCCGGCTGGCGGAACTGCGCAAAACCGATATTCCCGCCCTGGCCAAAGCGGCTTGCCGTGAGGCCGACACCAATTACCCGGTGCCGCGCTATATGTCCGAGGCTGATTGCGAAAAGCTGATCGCCAACCTCTTGCCTCGGGCCACTTCGCGCTCAAGGAAAACGTGACAACCCAATGACGGCGCCAGGGGGAGGGTATCCCCGCTGCAACAGATCAAAGCCTGGCAGGTGCTCTGCAAGCGTCTGGTCCGCCTCCTTCTGGCTGTAGTCCTCGGACTGGCTCGGGGAACGAGCGGTGTTATGCTGAATTTGTCCAACGATCGATGGGGTGCACTGATTCATCTTCACTAGTGGTCAAAGCAGCCGCCAGAGGCGGTTAACAACAAATAATAGCTCCTGTTTTAATAGCAATCTATCATGACTGACAAGAAGCCGTTTGAAATCGCTCGCGAAACGCTCAAGCAATTGACCGTGCGCAAATTGGCACCGACCCCCACCAATTACCAAGCCATTTACTGCGAAGTGGCGGGTATTCCCGTGGACCCTCCGTTTCCTCTGGAACGGCTCAGAGACATCTCGCAATCCCTGCCTGCCAAGACACCGGGACAACAACGCCAGCGCGGCCTGCTCGACTCGGCCATCGGCCAACTTAACTGGACCGGTGTCAAAAATGCATTGATAGCCTATGGCGGCTTCAGCCCGCCGGCGCCAGAGCCGTCGGCGGGGGATGCCAGCAAATATGCGACCTCGACGACCTTCGATCCAACTGCGCCATCGTCATCTTCGGCTGCCCCCGCCTTGACATCAGATTTTTTTGAACAAATTGCCCGGCTGATCGAATATGCGCTGCCTGCCTTGGGCAATGACGACGCCCGATTCAACGAACAAACCCAAACATTGCTTAAAGCGATGCGCCAACCCAACGCAGACGCCGTGGCAGTCAAACTCATGTTGAGCAACTTTGGCCACCGCCTCTCGTTTGCAGCAGAAGACCAGGCCGAGGTCAAGCTGACTTTGCTCAAACTGCTGCACTTGATCATCGAAAACATCGGAGAACTCAGTCTGGATGATCAGTGGCTGAAGGGGCAAATTGATGCTGTCATGACCGCCTGCAGCCCACCGCTGACCCTGCGTCGACTCGACGACGTGGAGCGCCGTTTGAAAGATGTCATTTTCAAGCAAACCGAGGCCAAAGGGCGTGCCTTGGACGCTCAGGAAGAAATGCGCCAGATGCTGGCCACCTTCGTGGATCGCCTGTCTCAAATGGCTGAATCCACGGGCGCCTTTCAAGGCAAGATGGAAGAAAGTGCGCGGCTGATCGAGCAAGCCAAAAGCCTGAGCGATATTGCGCCGGTCATGAAGGATCTGGTGGGGGCAACCCGCACCATCGCTCGCGACAGTCTGGCAACGCGTGACGAATTGCGTGGCATGCGCGAAAGGGCGCAAGCCACGGAAGCGGAGATTGCCAAGCTTCACCGCGAGCTGGACCGCGTCAGTGCGCAGGCCCGCCACGACCCCCTGACGGGGGCACTCAACCGCCAGGGCTTGGATGAAGCACTGGAACGTGAGCTCTCCAAAGTACGCCGGCAAGACACCCCCTTGTGCATGGCCTTGCTGGATATCGACAACTTCAAGGCACTGAACGACAAATTGGGACACGCCACCGGCGACGCCGCCTTGGCGCACCTGGCGACCGTGGCACGCGAGGCCATGCGCCCGCAAGACACCCTGGCGCGCTACGGCGGTGAGGAGTTTGTGTTGCTGCTGCCCGACACCTTGCTGGACAACGGGATTGAGGCCATGACCCGCCTTCAGAGAGAACTCACGCGACGCTTCTTTTTGGCAGGAACCGAAAAAATGTTGATCACATTCAGTGCGGGTGTGGCCCAACTCGGATCCAATGAATCAGGGCAAGAAGCCATTCGTCGGGCTGACCAGGCCATGTACCTGGCCAAACGTGCCGGCAAAAACCGGGTCCTGGGAGCCTGACGCTGGCCCCCAGTTACAACTTTTGACCAATTGAGCCGAACATGACCTACCTGCTGCTGGGCCTCGTTATTTTTCTGGGCGTGCATTCAGTGCGCATCGTGGCCGACGACTGGCGCACCCGCACTGTGGCCCGCATCGGGCCACAGCCATGGAAAGGACTTTACTCTGTCATCTCAGTGGCAGGCTTGGGTCTGATCGTGTGGGGCTTCAGCCTGGCACGCCAGCAGCCCATCCAGTTATGGAGCCCGCCGGTGGCACTGCGTCACCTGGCATCACTGCTGACGCTGGGCGCATTCATCTTGTTGGTCGCAGCCTATGTGCCAGGCAACCAGATCAAGGCCCGACTTCACCACCCCATGGTTCTGGGCGTCAAGACCTGGGCTTTGGCGCATCTGCTGGCCAACGGCAACCTGGCGCATGTCATCTTGTTTGGGTCTTTTCTGGCGTGGGGCGTGCTTGATTTCATCGCTGCACGCCGACGTGACCGCGCGGCCGGAACCCATTACCCGACCGGCACAGCCCGTGCCACGGGGATCACCGTCATTCTGGGTGTGGCCGCCTGGGTGGTGGTGGCACTGTGGCTGCATGGCCTGCTGATCGGGGTGCGCGCCGTCGGCTGAATCTTGAAACCCACCGGAGCGACCCATGAGCATTCGCCACCTTGACGCCCTTTTTGATCCGGAGTCCATTGCAGTTTTTGGCGCTTCCTTGCGCACCGGGAGCGTGGGCGCCACGGTCTGGCACAACCTGCGCCAGGGTAGCTACGCCGGTCACCTGTATGCCGTCAACCTGAAACACCGCGACCTGGACGGACATCCGGTGTATGCCCGGGTGGCCGACCTGCCCGAGGTCCCGGCACTGGCCGTGATCTGCACACCGCCGGCGTCAGTCCCCGGTTTGATTGAGGCGTTGGGCCGCTTGGGCACCCGGGCTGCGGTGGTGCTCACGGCCGGCATGGACTCTGCCCAAAAGCAGGCCATGCTCAATGCCGCTCAAAAGTACCTGTTGCGCATCCTGGGGCCCAACTGCATTGGATTGCTGGCCCCCCACAAGGGGCTGAACGCCAGCTTCTCGCACATTGACGCCTTGGCGGGCGAGTTGGCCTTTGTGTCGCAATCCGGTGCCTTGGTCACGGCCATGCTGGACTGGGCGCAGGGCCGGGGTATTGGTTTTTCTCACTTCGTGTCCCTCGGCGAACATGCCGATATCGACTTTGGCGACATGCTGGATTTTTTGGCCAGCGACCCCAAAACGCGCGCCATCCTGCTCTATGCCGAATCCATTGAGTCACCCCGAAAATTCATGTCTGCCGCGCGGGCAGCCGCACGCAACAAACCGGTGATCGTGGTGAAAGCCGGGCGCTCGCCCCAGGGCCAACTGGCAGCCGCCTCCCACACCGGGGCGCTGGCAGGGTCAGATCGGGTGTTTGAAGCCGCCATCAGCCGCGCCGGCATGCTGCGGGTGAACACCCTGCAAGAGCTGTTTTTAGCCGCCGAGACCTTGTCGCGGTTTCGCACCAACGGCCACGAGGCCATCACCATCCTGACCAATGGCGGCGGCGCAGGGGTCATGGCCGCGGATGCCGCCGCCCATGAAGACGTGCCACTGGCCACCCTGAGCCAGGCCACCCTCAAACAACTGGACGCCGTGCTGCCTGCCAACTGGTCAAGAGGCAACCCGGTGGACATCATCGGCGACGCCCCGGTGGCGCGGTACGAGCAGGCGTTAAAGATCCTCACCAACGACCCTGCCTGCGGCGCGGTGTTGTTCATCCACGCCCCCACAGCCATTGTGCCCAGCGCAGAGATTGCGCGCGCCCTGGTGCCACTCGTGGCCCACGAGCCACTGGCGCCCGCGCGCGTCATGAGTTGCTGGCTGGGTGACAGCGCCGTGGCAGAGGCGCGCCAGATATTTCAGGACGCCGGTGTGGCCAGTTTTGAAACGCCTGAGCAAGCGGTGCGTGCGTTCTCCATGCTGGCCAGTTACCGGCGCAACCAGCTTGAGCTGACCGAGGCGCCCCCCGCCATCGAACCCGGCAAACGGCCCAATGTGCCTGCCATCCGGGCTGTGGTGGATGGCGCGCTGGCCGCCGGACGCGAGATGTTGAGTGAGCCCGAGGCCAAAGCCGTGCTGGACGCCTGCGGCATTGCCGTGGTGCCGACCCTGCGCGTAGAGGCCACGCCAGAGGCGGCCGTGCAGGGGGCCAGAACCCTTGGTTTTCCGGTGGTCCTCAAAATTTTGTCGGACGACATCTCGCACAAATCCGACGTGGGCGGCGTGGCGCTCAATCTGCAGGACGAAGCCGATCTGCGTGAGGCCGCGCAAACCATGCTGGCCCGCATTCAGCGCCAGCACCCCAAGGCGCGCCTGCAAGGTTTTACCGTGCAGGCCATGGTTCAGCGCCAACATGCCCAGGAGCTGATTGTGGGCAGCACGATCGACAGCGTCTTTGGCCCGGTCATTTTGTTTGGGCAAGGGGGCACTGCGGTAGAAGTCATGGCGGACCGCGCCGTGGCCCTGCCCCCCCTGAACGTGCCGCTGGCCCGGGCCCTGGTGTCACGCACCCGGGTCTCGCGCCTGTTGGCAGGCTGGCGCGACACGCCCGCCGTGGACGAAGCCGCCCTGCATGGCGTGCTGGTGGCGGTGTCGCACTTGCTGGCAGAAATACCTGAAATCGCCGAGCTGGACATCAACCCCCTGATCGTCAACTTTGAGGGCGCAGTCGCCCTGGATGCGCGCATCCGGCTCAACGCCAAAGGACCGGCTGGGGCCGCCAACTTTGCCATCTGCCCCTATCCATCCCATCTGGAAGAAACGGTGCAATGGCAGGGGCAAAGTTTGTGTTTGCGCCCTATCCGACCCGAAGACGAAGCCCTGCACACCGAATTCCTGCAGCACCTGGACCCTGAAGACGTGCGCATGCGGGTGTTCTACAGCAAGCGCACCATGGAACGCAGCGAGCTGGCCCGGCTGGTGCAAATTGACTATGCCCGCGAGATGGCGTTTGTCGCCATCGCGCCGGGCGCCGACGGCCAACCCCAGACCCTGGGCGTGGTGCGCGCCATGACCGACCCCGACAACGTGGATGCAGAATTTGGCGTCATCGTGCGCTCAGACCTCAAAGGCAGCGGCCTCGGGCTCTTGTTGATGAACAAGCTGATTGCTTATCTGCGCGCCCAAGGCACCCGTCACCTGGTCGCCACGGTGCTGG
>CAZBKX010000106.1:0-3141 GCA_964492535.1 uncultured Rhodoferax sp.
CGCCAAACCCAAAAATGATGTTCAGCCTACGCTTATGCAGTCAAACTTCCCGCAGCCGCTCCTCCCGGCGACGGGGTAACTGAGGAATTTAGGTTGAAATCACACCGGTGTTGAATCAGGGCTTACCCGGGTTGTGCAATACGTCGGAGTTCATGCAAGTGCGGCCCAAACGCCCAAATGTCCAAAGCTCAGGTCGAGTTTTTTCCACAAGAGGTTTCTTCATGTCCGACGTTTCGTTCGATCTTCAAGCATCTTGGGTGCCAAGCGTTTGCCTGAGTTGCGCAAGAGCCTGTTCCAGTATCTCCAGCCCGAGGGCGGGCCGCACGCCCGCCTTAGGGTATTAACGCCTGAATTTACCGTCGGCCGTGATGATCGACAGGTCAGCAAAATCCAGGCCCGAATGGTCGGTGGGGCTGTAGCTCAATTCAAGCCCGCCAAGGTCAAATTTTCGCATTCCTTCCAGCGCCTCTTGCAAGCGTTCACGGCTGGGTTTGGGGCCACTTCGGCGCAAGCCTTCAACCAACACCTTGGCGGCGGCAAAACCCTCCAGCATGGCTGGGGTCACTTCACTGATGTTTTGGGATCGCGCCAGGTCGACTGCTTCCTTGACCATTCGGAAGCCAATGGACTGGGGGAACACCTGGGTCACGATCACGCCCCGTGCGTTGTCTCCCAAACCTTTGATGAAGCCCCCTGAGGCATTGTTGGACAGGGTCACCACCTGGGCACTGCTGCCCGCCGCCCGCAAGGCCTTGATGCCGTCTGCCACCGCTGAGCCCGACGCCACCATCAGCACGGCCTGCGCCTCCATCTTGGTGATTTTTGGCACAATTTGGGAGAAATCAGGCTTGGTGCGGTCGAACTTTTCGATGGCAGTTGCCGTCAGCTTGACGGAGGTCAGGCCTTTTTGCGCTCCCGTTATGCCGTCTTCACCAAAGCTGTCATCAGCGTGCACCAGGGCGATGCGGGTGATCCCGATGCTGGCCAGGTGGGTGATGGCTTTTTCGGCCTCCCGCTGATACGTGGCACGCACATTGAAGATGTGTTTGTGGACCGGCGAGTGCAGCACCATGGCCCCGGTCGACGGCCCGATCAGGGGCACGCCATGTTTCTCCAGGTGGGGCAGTACGGCCTGCGTGTGCGGCGTGCCCCGGGTGAGAAACATGGCCACCACTTCTTTGTCCTCGATCAGTGACTTGGCGTTGTCACCCGCGAGTTGGGGTATGAATTTGTCATCCAGCGAGAGCAGTTCGATCTTTTGGCCGTTGATGCCGCCTTTGGCATTGACGGAATCCAGGTAGATCTTGGCGCCATCGGTGGTTTCCTTGACGCCGGCTGCAACGGCCCCGGTGAAACCGGCGGTTTGGCCAATCAGGATTTGACCGTGGGTGGCTGTTCCAACCGCAGCGAACAGCAAGGCGCCAAGCACTGAATGCAGTGATTTCATGTCTAACTCCTCATTTTTGTAACTTACTTTACTTTGATTTTCAGCATTGGGGCATTGTGGAAACTACCGGCTTTGCAAGTCTTGAAGGGCGTGTTGCAAGATGACCCCATGGGCCGCGCCAATCAGCGAAATACCTAGAATGTCTGGCTCCCACAGGAAAGACACTCACCCATGACCCAAGGTCTCATCCGCATTCGCGGCGCGCGTCAGCATAACCTCAAAAACATAGATCTCGACATTCGCACCGGCGAACTCACGGTGGTGACCGGCCCCAGCGGGTCCGGCAAGTCCAGCCTGGTGTTTGACACGCTGTTTGCCGAAGGCCAGCGGCGTTATGTGGAGACTTTTTCGGCCTACGCCCGCCAGTTCCTGGACCGCATGGACAAGCCGGCGGTGGACAGGGTGGAGGGCGTGCCCCCGGCCATTGCCATCGACCAGACCAACCCGGTGCGCTCCAGCCGCTCCACCGTGGGCACCATGACCGAGCTGAACGACCATTTGAAGCTCTTGTTTGCCCGCGCCGGGCATTTGTTTGACCGCGACACCGCGCAGCCGGTGCGCCACGACACGGCCGAGACTATCTATGCCGAGTTGCTTTCCCGTGTGGGTGCGGACGATGTCCGCCTGGCCATCACCTTCCCGGTGGAGTTGCCCGGCAGCGCCACGCCTGAAGAAATTGAGCAGTGGCTGTCGGTGAGCGGCTTCACCAAGGTACAGGCGCAGCGTGAGGTGAGCACGATCACCGGGCCGCGCCAGGTGCTGGATGTGGTGGCCGACCGGTTCAAGCTCGCCAACACGGAGCGGGGCCGCGTGCTGGAGGCGATTGAGGTCGCACTCAAGCACGGCGGCGGGCGTTTGTCTGTTTATGTGTCAAACAGGCCTCTGGCCGGCGTATCTATTGCATTAGATGCTATTAAAGATGGTAATCCGGACGTGCCCGAGGTCTGGAAGTTCTCGACCGGCCTGCATTGCCCGCAGAGTGACATTCGCTACGCCGACCCGATTGCGTCCGCGTTTTCGTTCAATTCAGCGGTGGGGGCGTGTGAGACCTGCCGGGGTTTTGGCCGGGTGATCGGGGTCGATTACGGCCTGGTCATTCCCAACGACAAGCTCACGCTGCGCGCCGGCGCCATCAAGCCGATGCAGACCCCGGCCTGGAAGGAAGCCCAGGACGACCTGATGCGCCACGCCGAAGCCGCCGGCGTGCCGCGCGACACGCCCTGGAACAAGTTGTCTCCCGAGCACCAGCGCTGGGTGATCAACGGGTCGCCTAACTGGAACGGCAAGTGGAGCCAGCACTGGTTTGGCATCAAGCGCTTCTTTGAGTACCTGGAAACCAAGTCCTACAAGATGCACATTCGGGTGCTCTTATCCAAATACCGCAGCTATACGCCGTGTGGCGACTGCGGTGGTGCCCGCCTGAAAACCGAGAGTTTGCAGTGGCGCGTGGGCACCCAGGCCCAGGCCGACGCGGTGCTGGCGCCTACCAAACGCTTCATGCCCGTGGGAGTGACGTGGACGCGCGATCAGTTGGAGGCCTTGCCGGGGCTGTGCCTGCATGACTTGATGATGCTGCCGCTGGACCGATTGCGGCAGTTCTTCAACTCGGTGCACGAAAAGAATGGGGGTCAGATCCCCATTCAGGACAACGCCATTTCCGGCGATAAACAACACCGAACGAAATTGGGCTCTGA
>CAZBKX010000107.1:0-3163 GCA_964492535.1 uncultured Rhodoferax sp.
GAGACCGCCAAGGTCATGACGCTTGATGGCTACTTCAAGTCCGGCGACGTGGGCATCATGGACGAGCGTGGCTTCTTCAAAATCGTGGACCGCAAGAAAGACATGATTCTGGTGAGCGGCTTCAACGTCTACCCCACGGAACTGGAAGACGTGGTGTCCCAAATGCCGGGCGTCATGGAATGCGCTTGCGTGGGCGTGGCGGATGCCAAGTCGGGTGAGGCGGTCAAATTGGTCATCGTCAAGAAAGACCCGGCCTTGACCGAAGCGCAGGTGCGCGCCTACTGCAAGGAAAACATGACCGGCTACAAGCAACCCAAGGTGGTGGAATTCCGCGCCGAGTTGCCCAAGACGCCCGTGGGCAAGATCCTGCGCCGCGAGTTGCGCGACAAATAAAGCGCCTCACGGTAACCTTGAAAGCGGCTTCGGGCCGCTTTTTTCATCCATAAATCCCTTCAGGAATTGTCATGACGACGACCGCGATTTTGAGTGCCCTGGCCGAGGAGCAGCATGGCTTGATCGAGTTGCTGGCGCAGCCCCATCGCGTGGAGCGTGCCGGGCGCACCTTCTGGCAGGGGCACTTGGGCGGTCAGCCGGTCGTGCTGGCGCTCTCGCGCATGGGCAAGGTGGCGGCAGCCACCACGACCACCACGCTCATTGAGGCCTTTGGGGTGGATCAGGTGGTGTTCACGGGGGTGGCCGGTGGCTTGGGGCCGGGGGTTCAGGTGGGCGATGTGGTGGTGGCGGGCCAGTTCATGCAACACGACATGGACGTGTCGCCCCTGTTTGCGCGCTTTGAGGTCCCGCTGTACGGTCGCACCCTGTTTGATTGCGATGCCCGCTTGAGCGATCACCTGTTTGCGGCAGCCCGGTCTTATCTGACGCGCACCGGGGACCTTGCGGACCCTGGGCCGTTCACCTCGGATGCCACCCTGCATCGCGGATTGATCGCCAGCGGGGACCAGTTTGTCGGCCGTGCCGATCAGTCCAGCGACCTCAAGGCGGCGCTGCAATCGGCCGGGCACCTGCCGCTGGCGGTGGAGATGGAGGGCGCGGCGGTGGCCCAGGTCTGCCATGACTACGGCGTGGCATTTGCCGCCATGCGCACCATCTCGGACCGCGCAGACGACCAGGCGCATATGGACTTCGCCCGGTTTGTGCAAGAGGTGGCCAGCCAGTATGCGCGCGGGATTATTCTTGAGCTGATGCCATTGCTACCGAAATAGCGAGATGAAGCGTTGTTGTATGCCGGTTGGAGATTGCAAACCGGGCAATGAGGCAGGATCAGTCTGACTGGTGCGGTCGGCCCGACGGGTTCAGTTCATGCGCGGGCCAACGCCAAAAACCGGTAATTTCGTCCGTGGGGTGCTTGCCAGCCGGTGCTGGTATGGGCGTCCCGGCGCTTTATTTACTTGCCTTTTGTTCCGCAAGCCAGACTTGCATCATTGCAATTTCTTTCTTTTGCGCTGCAATGATCTCCTGCGCCAGTTTCCTCACCTTGGGATCTTTACCATGCTTGAGTACGACTTGGGCCATGTCGATGGCACCTTGGTGGTGTGGAATCATCCCCGCCAGAAAGTCAACATCCGCATCGCCCGTGAGTGGTACCGCCATGTCTTTGTGCATTTTGGCGTTGGCCTTCTCGTAGGCGGCGTTTGATGCGGGCGCGCCCTTGCTTGAGGGTGCAGCCATGTTGTGACCCGCATGAGGCGAGGCGGTTTGAGCAAGTGCAGTGCAGGAAAGCAGAGCGCCCAGTGCGAGGCCTGAGGCTAGTCTGGAAAGGTGTGAGAGGTTCGTTGTCATTTTGTGTCGATCCTTGAAGAAAAAATGGTGATGAAGGATTGGTCCGCGGGTGCGCCAGCGGCTCATCAAGTCTGTTGGTGATGCGGCGCGGTGCCTTTGCGCCAGGGGCACCATCTGGTTTTACTTCAGCCAGCCGCGCTTCCTGAAGTACCACATCGGCCCCACGGCACTGGTCACCATCAGCGCCAGGGCGTAGGGGTAGCCGAGGGACCAATCCAGTTCGGGCATGAACTTGAAGTTCATGCCGTACAGGCTGGCAATCAAGGTCGGGGGCAGCAGGGCCACGCTGGCCACAGAGAAGATCTTGATGATCTTGTTCTGGTTGATGTTGATGAAACCCACCGTGGCGTCCATCAAGAAGTTGATCTTGTCAAACAGGAAGGCCGTGTGGGAGTCCAGCGAATCCATGTCACGCAGAATCTGGCGGGCTTCTTCGAACTGCTCACCATTGAGCATCTTGCTGCGCATCATGAAGCTCACCGCTCGGCGGGTGTCCATCACATTGCGGCGAATGCGCCCGCTCATGTCTTCATGGCGCGCAATGGAGCCCAGCACCTCGCCTGCCATGGCATCGGTCACATCCCCCGAGAGTACCTTGCTGCTGACTTTCTCCAACTCGTCATAAATGCCCTCCAGCGTGTCGGCAGAGTATTCGGCATCGGCGTCAAAGAGCTTGAGCAGCACGTCGCGGGCATCTTCCAGCAGGCCCGGTGCCCGGCGCGCGCGCATGCGCAGCAGGCGAAAAACCGGCACGTCTTCGTCGTGAATGGAAAACAAGACGCCCTTGCTCTTGAGTTCGTCATTTTCAAGGTTGACGATGAAGGCGACCCGGACCGTGCGCGGATCATCATCGTCGGCGATCAGAAAGTCGCTGCGAATGTGCAGTTCGCCGTTGTCTTCCCGGTAAAAACGGGCTGATTCTTCAATATCTTCGTCCATCGCATCCTCCGGGATGGACAGGCCGTAGTACTGTTTGACCCAGCGCTTTTCTTCCAGCGTGGGGGACTCCAGGTCAACCCAGATGGGCTGGAATCGGGACAGTTCTTCCAGCGATTCGATCTCTTCCTGGAAAAGGCGGCCATTGGCCAGCGAAAAGATGTTGAGCATGGCTCACCCTGTTGAAATTGGTTGCATCTGGCTAAGCGTGTGGGTTTTGGCTTTCAGCCCCGATGCGCTCAAAGGGGTGAAAGCTACCGACTGGGGCAGGGTTCCAAGGAAGTCTTCTCCGGCAGTTAATCCTTTAAATTATCGCACCGGCAGGCTGCTGAGAACCAATCAAAAGCACCTTTGCCTTGTTTGCTGCAGTGCGTCATTCAAAGAGTTTGCTTTTTCCATTTAACGGGGGCATAGTGAATCCGTCGGT
>CAZBKX010000108.1:0-4427 GCA_964492535.1 uncultured Rhodoferax sp.
AAGGGACGTGGGCGGTGACGTTTTGCAGGTTGTGGAGCTTGGCGCCGTGGACTGTGAGCCAGTTGATAGGGGCTGTGGCGAGTGGGACAGCCGTGGTCGGGGAAGCCTTGGCTGAAGAACCCGCATCGAAACTGGGGTCAGAGCCCAATTTCGACTTGTGTTTTTCGTCTCCGACAGCACCGCGTCCTGAATTGGGATCTGACCCCATTTCCGCTGCTACATCGTCGCCTGCCCCAGCACCAGAACCTATCCGGGCACCAGCAAAAAGCACTCCGGCGTCGCCTGCAGCCGGCAGGTCGACTTTGACCGACATTCTGGCAATGGAGCGGCTCGCCAGCTCGGCGTATTCGGCTGCGACGCGGGTACGCTCTGCCAGCTCGGTATTGGCGGCTGCGCTGGCGCTAAGTTGCGCTGCCAATGCAGCGGCCTTGGCCGCTTTGGCACTTACTTTCTTAGCTGGTTGAGCACCGTTGTCCGCGGAGGGGGTGGGTTCGCCGGGGGCCGATTTGGCAATCGCGAAGCGAGTGGTTAAGGCCCCTGGCGAACCCGCCCCCTCCGCAGAGAGCGCAGAAGCAGCCGCATCATTCGCCAAAGATGCCTCAAACGACAACATACCCCGACGAGGCGCCAGCGGATGTTTCATCGCGTGCAACAAATACCGTCCGGTCTGAGACTCCGCAGCGTTTTGCACATCCGCCACCGACCCCTGTGCCACCAGACGCCCACCCCGCTTGCCCGCACTCGGCCCGATGTCGATGATGTGGTCCGCATGGCGGATGGTGTCCACGTCGTGCTCCACCACCACCAGTGTGTTGCCCTTGTCGCTCAAGCTCTGCAAGGCGCCCAGCAAAATCTGGTTGTCACGCGGGTGCAGGCCGATGGTCGGCTCGTCCAGCACGTAACACACGCCCTGCAAATTGCTGCCCAATTGCGCGGCCAGGCGAATGCGCTGCGCCTCACCCCCGCTGAGCGTGGGCGCGCCCCGGTCCAGCGTGAGGTAGCCCAGGCCCACCTGCTCCAGGAACTCCAGGCGCCCTTTGATCTCGGGCACCAGGTCACGAGCAATATCCGTCTCGCGCTGGCTCATGCGGCCGTGTTGTTGCAGCGTCTGTACCCACAGCCGAATGTCGGTCACGCTCAGACGCGCCAGCTCGGTGATGCCGATGCCATCGATGGCCGCTTTGGCGTGCTGACCCCGCGTGGCATCACTGGCCAGCTGCAAGCCAAACTTCACGGCGCGTGCGGTGGCGTTCAGGCGCGTACCTTGGCAGGTGGGGCACGCGGTGTCCACCAGGTCCTCCACATCGGCCTCGGCAAAGGTTTGCTCGCGGCCTTTTGTCTCGTCATCGCGCACCGAATCATCAAACACCTGGCGCTGCTCGCGGGTGAGCTTCACACCCGTGCCCACGCAGTCGGGGCACCAGCCGTGCTTGCTGTTGTAGGAAAACAGGCGCGGGTCCAGCTCGGGGTAGCTGGTGCTGCACACCGGACAGGCACGCTTGGTCGAAAACACGCTCAAGGTGCCCAGGCCTGCCGTGGGTGTGCCGGCCTGCATCAACTCCCGCAGGCCGGTCAAATTGCTCAGCACATGCACCACGCCCTTGCCATGCACCAGCGCATCGGCCAGCGCCTGGCGCAGGGCAGCTTCGTTCTCGGGCGAGACATCCAAGCTCATCACCGGCAGCTCAATGGTGTGCTCCTTGAACCGGTCAATGCGCGGGAAGTTGGTGGTGGGCAAAAAGTTGCCGTCCACCCGCAGGTGGGTGTAGCCGCGTGGGCGGGCCCAGTCGGCCAGCTCGGTGTAGACGCCCTTGCGGTTCATGACCAGGGGCGCCAGCAGGCCAATGTGCTGGCCGCGGTAGGTTTTGAGCAACTGCGCGGCAATGCTCTCTGGAGTTTGGGGTGCGACCGGCGTGCCATCGTGAATGCAATGCTGGGTGCCCAGCTTGACATACAGCAGGCGCAGGAAATGCCAGACCTCGGTGGTGGTGCCGACCGTGGATTTGCGACCGCCGCGTGACAAACGTTGCTCGATCGCCACGGTGGGGGGAATGCCGTAGACCGCATCAACCTCCGGTCGGCCGGCCGGCTGCACGATGGAACGGGCGTAGGCGTTGAGCGACTCCAGGTAACGGCGCTGCCCTTCGTTGAACAGAATGTCAAAGGCCAGCGTGGATTTGCCGGAACCGGAGACACCGGTGACCACGGTGAATTGGCCGCGCGGGATGTTGACACTCAGGGACTTGAGGTTGTGCTCGCGGGCGTTGATGATCTGGATGCAGTCTGACGCGGGAGATTTTTCTCCGGCGGGAGCGGAATGGGGGTCAGAGCCCAATTTCGTTCGGTGTTGTTTTTCGCCGGAAATAGGACTGTCCTGAATTGGGATCTGACCCCCATTCCTGTTTGCCACGCCACGATCCGCCAAATAAGCCGCTGAAGCTTCCCCCACCGCATGCACGCCGCCCATGGCAGCCGCGTACTCCCGCAGCGCCAGACCGGTGTGCGAGGTGGCGTGCTGCATCACATCCTCAGGGGTGCCGTAAGCCACCACATCGCCCCCCGCGTCACCGCCTTCGGGCCCGAGGTCAATCAGCCAGTCCGCGGCGCGAATCACATCCAGGTTGTGCTCGATCACGATCAGCGAATGGCCGGCATCCTGCAGCTTGCGCATGGCGCGCATGAGCTTGGCAATGTCGTCAAAGTGCAGGCCCGTGGTGGGCTCGTCAAACATGAACAGCGTGCCGCGCTTGGCCGTGGCCTGGCGGCTGGCCGTGCTGCTTTTGGCCGCCTCGGCCAAAAAGCCGGCCAACTTGAGGCGCTGCGCCTCGCCGCCGCTGAGCGTGGGCACGGGCTGGCCCAGTTTCACGTAGTCCAGGCCGACATCCATGATGGGCTGCAGGGCGCGGATCACGTCGCGGTCGTGCTTGAACAGCTCGGCGGCTTCGCTGACCGTGAGATTCAAGACATCTGCTACGTTCATGGAGCGACGGACGGAAACCAGAGAAATGGGGTCAGAGCCCAATTTCGTTCGGGGTGGCTCGCTCCGGCCAGGTTGTTGTCCTGAATTGGGATCTGACCCCATTTCTCTTGTTGGCTCACCCGGGCCGGCTTGCTTTGGCAAATTGGAATCTAACCCCCATTGGTCCCGGCCAGGTTGCTGTCCTAAATTGGAATCTGACTCCGATTGTTCTAATCTGCCAAAACTGTCTAGCGGCGTGCGCGGGGTATCTGACGCAGCGGAATCAAGGGGGAGGCCCGGGCGAAGCCCGGGCCTCAGGACATCCGCGGAGTCGGACACCCCGCGCACGCTGCGGGTTAACGCAACATAAGCATCGACATCCACGCCAGGACTAACACCCCGCTCAATCGTCACCTCCAAAATCTCGGGACGGTAACGTTTGCCATCGCAATCCGGGCAGCGCAGATACACGTCGCTTAAAAACTGCATCTCCACATGCTCAAAGCCCGAGCCGCCGCAGGTAGCGCAGCGACCATCGCCACTGTTGAAGCTGAACTTGCTGGCCGTGTAACTGCGTTGGCGGGACAGCGCCGCGTTCGCAAAAATCTCGCGGATGGCATCCCACGCACCCACATAGCTGGCCGGGTTGGAGCGGGCCGTCTTGCCAATGGGGGACTGGTCCACAAACACCACGTCGCTCAACTGCTCGGCGCCCAGCAGGCGGTCATGCTCGCCGGGTGTCTCCGTGGCTTTGCCAAAGTATCGCAAGAGCGCCGGTGCCAAAATATCCTGAATCAAGGTGGACTTGCCGGAGCCGCTCACCCCGGTGATGCACACCAGCCGCTGCAGGGGAAACTCCACCGTGATGTTTTTCAGGTTGTGGTCGCGCGCGCCCTCCAGAATCAAGCGCGGCGTGCTCGCCTCCACCAGCCGCCGGAACCCCACGCCCACTTTTCTGCGCCCACCCAGGTAAGCACCCGTGAGCGTGTCAGCGTGGCGCAAGTCCTCGGTGCTGCCGTCAAACACTATTCTGCCGCCGCGCTCGCCCGGGCCGGGGCCCATGTCGATCATGCGGTCCGCGGCCAGCATCACGGCCGGATCATGCTCCACCACCACCAGCGTGTTGCCGGCATCGCGCAGGCGCTGCATGGCCACAATGATGCGGTGCATGTCGCGCGGGTGCAGGCCGATGCTGGGCTCGTCCAGCACAAACAAGGTGTTGACCAGCGAGGTGCCCAAGGCGGTCGTGAGGTTGATGCGCTGCACTTCGCCGCCGCTCAGGGTGCGGCTTTGGCGGTCCAGCGTGAGGTAACCAATGCCCACGTCGCTCAGGTACCTGAGCCGGGTGGTGATCTCGTCGAGCAACAGCTTGAGGGCTTGTTGCTCGCCCGCCTGCAAATTAGTTTTTTCTCCGGCTAGAGCGGAATGGGGGTCAGAGCCCAATTTCGTTCGGTGTTGTTTATCGCCG
>CAZBKX010000109.1:0-2928 GCA_964492535.1 uncultured Rhodoferax sp.
ATGTTCTCCAGCGTCGGAATCAACGAATTCAGGTCATGCCCGTCAATGGGGCCAATGTAGTTGAACCCGAATTTCTCGAATAACGTCGCGGGCGCCACGACCATCCCTTTGGCTGTTTCTTCAATGCGCTTGGCCAGCTCAAACAAGGGCGGCGCCCCTTTCAGTACGGTCTTGCCCGCGTTTTTGGCCGCAGCATAAAACTGCCCGCTCATCAGCTTGGCCAGGTAACGGTTGAGTGCTCCGACCGGCGGGCTGATGCTCATGTCGTTGTCATTCAGGATGACCAGCAAGTTGCAATCGGCCACACCCGCGTTGTTGAGTGCCTCAAAAGCCATGCCCGCTGTCAGGGCGCCGTCACCGATGACGGCAATGGCGTGGCGGTCTTCGCCTTTGAGTTTGGCGCCCAGGGCCATCCCCAGGGCAGCCGATATCGAAGTGCTGGAGTGGGCGGTGCCAAATGCATCAAATTCGCTTTCGGCACGTTGCGGAAAACCGCTCAGCCCACCCAGCTGCCGCAGGGACTCCATGCGCTCACGTCGGCCAGTCAGGATTTTGTGAGGGTAGGTTTGATGGCCCACATCCCACACCACCCGGTCTTCCGGCGTATTGAACACATAGTGCAAGGCCACAGTGAGTTCTACCGTACCGAGGTTGGAGCTCAGATGCCCGCCGGTTTTGGAGACGCTGCTGAGCAGAAAGGCACGCAACTCCGCCGCCAAAGCGTCCAGTTCGGCCCGAGGCAGGCGCCGTAAGTCA
Source organism: uncultured Rhodoferax sp. (assembly GCA_964492535.1). Classification (GTDB taxonomy): domain Bacteria; phylum Pseudomonadota; class Gammaproteobacteria; order Burkholderiales; family Burkholderiaceae_C; genus Rhodoferax. The sequence continues at coordinate 757 of CAZBKX010000109.1, forward strand.
GCGGGGGTGTTGATGCTTGTCAGAAGCGGATAGGAAGTCTGTGGCATATGCTATATTTTTTATAGCTGCAAGCTCTTGTGGTAACCCGGCTAGCAGCCTATTTCCCTTGAATTTATGACCGAAACAACTTTAACAGGAACGCTTAACCACCATCCGGGCAAGTCCTTGCAGCGCCTCTGTGTTGGGCAAGCCGCTGTGTGTCAATGCCGCCATGGCCTGCTCCAGGAGCTCCTGGGCGTGCGCCACAGAAGCCTCCATGCCCAAAACCGATACGTAGGTCGGTTTGTCCTGATCAGCGTCTTTGCCCGCCGTCTTGCCCAGTGTGGCGGAGTCGGCCGTGACATCCAGAATATCGTCCACCACCTGAAACGCCAGGCCGATGGCCGCCCCGTAGGCTGCCAGCGCCGCCTGGGCCACCTCGTCGGCCTCGCCACAGGCGGCCCCCATCATCACGCTGGCCTGGAGCAGGGCACCCGTCTTGAGCCGGTGCATGGCGCGCAACTGGTGCTCGGTGAGACTGACGCCCACACTGGCCAGGTCAATTGCCTGACCACCCGCCATGCCTGCGCTGCCGGCTGCACGCGCCAGCAAGCGGCACAGGAGAGCCTGGCGCCGCGCGCACATCCGGTCGTCCTCGGGTGTCAACAATTCAAAGGCCAGGGCTTGCAAGGCATCTCCGGCAAGCAGGGCACTGGCCTCACCAAATTGCACATGCACGGTGGGCTTGCCACGTCGCAGAATGTCATTGTCCATGCAGGGCATGTCGTCGTGCACCAGTGAATAGGCATGAATCAGCTCCACCGCGCAAGCTGCCCGCAACGCGGATTCAGGGTTGCCGCCCGCCCGCCCGGATTCAACCGGGGCAGTGGCCTCCCAAGCGGCCATCACCAGCAGCGGGCGCAACCGCTTGCCGCCATCGAGCACGGCATAGCGCATGGCTTCCAACAGTGCTGCCGGGGCACCATGGTCCACGCCAGCGGGCGCATCGGCAGTGACCCAGCGCGCCAGGGCTTGTTCCACATGCTCAAGATGAGCGGCGCTCCAGGCGCCCAACTCAAACGCCGTGCCCTCGCGGGGCCGCACAGCATCGCTCCGAGCCATGCCGCTCATTCGGGCGTCCATGCTTTAAGGGCGCCTTGGTCCAGTACCTTGACCTGGCCCTCCACGGCCTCCAGACGGTCGCGGCAAAACTTGAGCAGTTCCGCGCCCCGCTGATAGCCGCCCAGCAGTTGTTCCAGAGGCATGTCGCCGGACTCCAGTTGGGCAACCAATTGTTCCAACTCTTCAAGCGCGGCTTCAAAGGTAGCCGGGGCAGCTAAACGGGGACGGGGGGAAGATGCCATGGGTCAGAATTTCTCATGAGTCGTAAGAAGATTATTTTAGGCGCACGGTTCCGGCCAGAGTCGCCCCGCGCCATGAAAACATGCAGCCAGCGCACATCATCCCCAGTCCATCGGGCGGGCAACAAAATCATCAAAAAGCGGCGGGTACAATGCCCCCTCTTTGCACCGGCCCAGGCCGGTTTCTTTTCCAACGCGCTTGGCGCATCTCCCTGTGGGGAGTCTTTAGGTCAGGACTCATGTCTGATTTAAGTCTTCAACTGCAGCAGGCCACCGGCCAACTACCAGTTAACTGCTACTTTGACGAAGCGTTGTACCAGCACGAGTTGGCAACCATTTTCAAACACGGCCCCCGCTATGTCGGGCATGCCTTGAGCGTGCCCCAAGTGGGCGACTACGCCACGCTGCCCCAGGAAGCCCAGGGGCGCGCCTTGGTGCGCACCCCAGGCGGTATCGAACTGATCTCCAATGTCTGCCGCCATCGGCAAGCCTTGATGCTGCAAGGGCGCGGCTCTGTCAACAGCCATCAACCTGGCACCGCCGCTGGCAACATTGTGTGCCCCTTGCACCGCTGGACCTACAGCGGCGGCGCCATTCAGCCGGCGGGAAAACTGCTGGGTGCGCCGCATTTCCCGAGCGACCCGTGCCTTGATCTGAACAACTACAAGTTGCGGGAGTGGAACGGCTTGCTGTTTGAAGACAACGGCCGTGACATTCATGCAGAACTGGCGGGCATGGGGACCCAGGCCGACCTGGACTTCACCGGCTTTGTCCTGGACAAGGTGGAGCTGCATGAGTGCAACTACAACTGGAAAACCTTCATCGAGGTCTA
>CAZBKX010000110.1:0-2139 GCA_964492535.1 uncultured Rhodoferax sp.
GCACCAGCCCGCAGTACAGCATCATTGCCAGTTGCGATGTGGCTGCGGCCATGATGGAGCCGCCCGGGGGCACCGCGCTGGTGGAGGAGAGCATTGCCGAGGCGCTCGATTTCCGGCGCGCCATGCGCAAAATCGACCAAGAGTACGGAGACGACTGGTGGTTCAAGGTCTGGGGTCCGGACAAGCTGGTGGACGAGGGAATTGGCCGCGCCGATGATTGGATCATCAATGGCGAATCCGCCAAAGCCAAGGCCGGCGTCAACTGGCACGGTTTCGGCAAGATGGCCACCGGCTTCAACATGCTCGACCCGATCAAGTCAACCGTGGTGACGCCCGGTATGGATCTGAACGGGAAGTTCGCCAAGACCGGCATTCCGGCCAGCATCGTGACCAAGTTCCTGGCTGAGCATGGCGTTGTCGTTGAGAAAACGGGGCTCTATAGTTTCTTCATCATGTTCACCATCGGCATCACCAAGGGCCGCTGGAACAGCATGCTGACTGCCTTGCAGCAGTTCAAGGACGACTACGACAAGAACCAGCCCATGTGGCGCATCTTGCCCGAGTTCTGCCAGAAATACCCCAAGTACGAAAACATGGGCTTGGCAGACCTGTGCCAACACCTGCACCAGTTGTACGCCAAGTACGACATCGCGCGCTTGACGACAGACATGTACTTGAGCGACCTGACCCCAGCCATGAAGCCCAGCGACGCCTACGCGCATATTGCCTTGCGCAAAACCGAGCGTGTCGGGGTTGATGAACTGGAAGGCCGCGTGACAGTGGGGTTGGTCACACCTTACCCGCCGGGTATTCCGCTGTTGATTCCGGGTGAAGTGTTCAACAAGAAGATTGTGGATTACCTGAAGTTCTCACGCGAATTCAACGCCCAGTGCCCGGGGTTCGAGACTGACATCCACGGCTTGGTGGAAGAGGTCAGCCCTGACGGCAAGATCAGCTATTTTGCTGATTGCGTCAAGCTTTAAGTCACTACCAAATCAATAGCTGCTAGCCGGCGTTTTATGCCGGCTAGAGGGCATTTTTATTGATTTTTTATTGGTTTGTTTCGACCACCGCCACGGCGGTCTGGCTGACGCCGCAATCCACGTAAGAAATTTGTCCTGTCATGCCTGAGGCGAGATCGCTCAACAGGAAGGCCGCCACGTTACCCACTTCTTCAATGGTGACGTTTCGTTTAAGTGGGGAGGCGTTGGCCGAGATCGCCAGCAGGCGGCTGAAGTCCTTGATGCCGCTCGCTGCGAGCGTTTTGATGGCGCCAGCGCTCAAACCATTGACGCGCATGCCCCGCGAGCCAATGGCATCGGCGAGGTAGCGCACGGAGGATTCCAGCGATGCCTTGGCCAGGCCCATGGTGTTGTAGCTGGGAACCACGCGCACGCCACCCAGGTAGGTGAGCGTCAGCAATGAAGATTTTTCATTGAGGTAGGGCAGGGCGGCCTTGGCCATAGCTGGAAAGCTGTAAGCGCTGATGTCATGGGCAATTCTGAAGTTCTCGCGTGTCAAACCATCCAGAAAATTGCCGGCAATGGCTTCGCGGGGTGCATAACCAATGCTGTGCACAAAGCCATCAAATTTCGGCCAGGCCACAGACAGATCGGCAAAAAGCTTCTCGATCTGGGCATCATCGCCCACATCGCAGTCAAAGATCAGCGTAGAACCGAAGTCAGCCGCGAATTCGGCAATGCGTTCCTTGAAACGCTCGCCGACGTAGCTGAACGCCAGCTCGGCACCCTGCTCATGGCAGGCCTGTGCAATGCCGTAGGCAATCGAGCGTTTGCTCAGTACGCCCGTAATCAGCAGCTTTTTCCCGTTTAAGAAACCCATATATATCTTCTCCAGCCTTATCGTTCGATTTCGCCTTGATGGCAGTTGTTCAAGCGCCTTTGGCAGCGCTGCACAGGTTGATTTTTGAGTGGCGATTGTCGCACGCACTGATTTCGGTTACGCCCACTGTCGGGGCGATTTAACGGATGCATCGGAAGCTTCTTGCTGGCTATGAATGGAGATGAGCTGCAGCCAATAGAGCCTGGGTGTAGAGCTCTTGCGGCGCCTTAAACAGAGCCAAGGTTTCGCCTTCCTCGATCACGTGGCCGTCTTTCATCACCAAAACCCGATGCGCCA
>CAZBKX010000111.1:0-2539 GCA_964492535.1 uncultured Rhodoferax sp.
TGCGGGTATATTCCCGATGGAAATGAATGGCTTACTTTTGTTTGTTCACCGCTGCTTTTTCTTGGCGGCGCTTGTTGGCCTGACATGGGTTGGGCAGGTGGCCTATGGCGCTGCTGACTTCGACCGTTTGCTGGCCAGCATCCCCCAGCGCTGGGGGATAGGGGTATCAGTCCGATTTGTGGCCTGGCAGACTTTGCTGCAGGGCTTGCGCAACGAGACCGACTCCACCAAGCTAAAAAAGATCAACGATTTTTTCAACCGGCAGATTTTGTTTGGCGAAGACGCCGCCGTTTGGGGCCAGCCAGACTATTGGGCTACGCCTTTGGAAACTTTGGGGCGCGGCTCTGGTGACTGCGAAGACTTTTCAATTGCAAAATACTATTCCCTGAAGGAAGTTGGTGTTGCTTCTGACAAGCTCCGGCTAATCTATGTGCGTGCCAAGGTCGGCACGACCGATGCCGTGGCTTCTCAAGCACACATGGTCCTGGCTTACTATGCCCAAGCAGATGCAGAACCCCTGGTTCTGGACAACCTAATCAACGATATTCGCCCCGCTTCGCGCAGGACGGACCTGGTTCCTGTTTTCAGCTTCAATAGTGAAGGGGTGTTCACCGGGATTTCTGGCAAAGAGGTAACGCCTGCAGCTGGAACCGGTCGCCTTTCGCGATGGGAAGACTTGCTCAAACGTGCGCGCGCCGAAGGGTTCGAGTAAGTGCATTGTTCTTTTAAGGAATTTTAAAATGTCCATGTTTCGCCAATTGTGGCTTGCCATCGTTGCGAGTACCTTGCTGGCCCTTGTGGGGGGCTTGCTGGTGTCCATGTTGAGCGCCAGGTCCTATCTGGAGTCTCAACTGTCTATCAAAAACACAGACAACGCCACCGCACTGGCGTTGTCATTGAGCCAAAGCACACCCGACGAAGTAACGGTTGAACTGGTGGTTGCCTCCTTGTTTGATGGCGGTCACTATGAGTTGGTAAGAGTCGTGAACCCGCAAGGAAAAGTAATGTCTGAGCGGATCAGCACCGATACCAATCTGGGCGCACCTGGGTGGTTTGCACGCTTTTTGCCAATCCACGCGCAGCCAGGGCAAGCCCAAATCTCCAGTGGTTGGAAGCAGTTTGGTGTAGTGACACTGGTCAGCCAAAGCCGGTTCGCTTATGCGGCTCTGTGGAAAAGCACGAAGGAAATGGTGCTTGCATTGGCGTTGGCAGGTTTGGCCGGTGGAGTGATGAGCACCCTGGTGTTGAGGCGCTTGCGCAAACCACTGAATGCGGTCATAGACCAAGCGCAAGCAATTACGGAGCGGCGTTTTATCACTGTGGAGGAGCCCGCGGTGCCAGAGCTCAAAAAGCTGGCAAAAGCCATGAACCTCACTGTGGCGCGTTTGAAGGCAATGTTTGAAGATGAGGCGCTTCGGCTTGAAGGCGTAAGACGTGAGGCCAATTGCGACACACTAACAGGCTTGGCCAACCGCAGCAACTTCATGGCCCGCTTGCGCGACACCATGCAATCGGAACGTTCGACAGGCGGCGCTGTATTTATTGCCCGCGTTGCCAATTTGACGACGGTCAACCAATTCTTGGGCAGAAAAGACACTGACGAGCTTTTGCGCGCCTTTGGACGTGGACTGACCACCGTGGCAACCCAGTACCCAGAAGCATTCGCTGCCCGACTCAACGGTGCTGACTTTGCCATGCTGGTGCCCGCCTTGAGCGACCCCAAGACCGTGGCTGATCAACTATTTCAAGCATTGACCAACGAGGCCGCTCCCTACTTGCCAGACCGCCCCAGCACTTGGTTGGGTTGCGGACATTTTCCGCCGGGCGTGGAGCCGGACATAATTCTTTCACAGGTCGACATGGCTCTGGCCGCAGTTGAAGCGACGGGAACCAGTGGCCTGAAGGTAGTGAACTTGTTTGTTGCGGCGGATGCGCCCAAGACTGCAGACGAGTGGTCCAGGCTGATCCATCGGGCCTTGGAGCAAAAGTGGGTACGACTGGTGTCATTCCCGGTCATGTCACTGGACGGAAAACTGGTGCACCGCGAGTGCCCCCTGCGGCTCATGTTCGACGAGCGGGGCGAGTGGCAACCAGCTGGAAAGTTTTTGCCCGTAGCAGAGCGCTTGAAGTTGACACCGCAGCTGGACTTAGCTGCGGTGGCCTTGGGGCTGGATGAGTTGGAGGCAAAGCCCCAGCTCAACGGCTTGGCGATCAACTTGTCCGCCAGCTCCATCTATTTGCCCGAGTTCCGATCGAGTCTGCAAAAACTATTGAAACGCCGCACTGGAACAGAACGCCTGTGGCTGGAAGTAGCTGAGTCTGGTGCGTTAACGCACTTTGATGCATTCAAGGCGCTGTGCAACGATTTACGCGGCATGGGTTGCAAGCTGGGTCTGGAACACTTCGGCCGCCAGTTCAGCGAGATTGGTCGTCTGCACGATCTTGGGCTGGACTACCTGAAGGTCGATGGAAGTTTTGTGCGCGGGCTGGATGGGAACGCCGGCAATCAGGCCTTTTTAAAAGGCCTCTCTACGATTGC
>CAZBKX010000112.1:0-5585 GCA_964492535.1 uncultured Rhodoferax sp.
GGGTGAATGGCCTCAAACTGGTAGTGCATCACCGCCATGCGCACCAGCGGGTCCAGCTCTGACGGCTCATTCATGAATCGCTCCAAATTCGCCAGCTTGTCCCGAATCACGCCTTCGCCCTCGGGCGGGCAATACACCACCTCACCGGTGGCCGGGTTGGCCAGCTTGGTGCCAGATGTGCGCCGCACCCCGTCGTCTGCCTGTTTGACGGTTTGGTACAGGGTCTCGAAAAGCCGCATGGTCAGCGGCATACCTTGCTTGATCCACTGGTGCCCCTGCCAGAGCGCGTCCTTGTAGCGCAGCACCTCCTTGGTCTGCGCACTGGCCCCCTCGCCATCGTTGGCAAAACCGCGAAACAAGTCGTCGTTGGTGGTGACGATGTTCTCAATCTCAGAAGACAACTTGGCTTCCTGCAAACCAATGGCCTGAATCAACACCCCTTGGTTGGGCAGAAGCTGCGCGGCCCCTTTGAGTTCTGCCAGTGCGGTGCGAGCGGCGATCACTTGCTTGAGCACGGCCTTGGTTTCCAAGTCCACCGGCGGTGGCAGCAAAGGCAAATCGTTGAAGGGGCGCTGACTGTCAAACGGCATGGGAATTTGCTATGGGTAGTTGATGTAAAGAAAATTAGAAATTTTTAACATGATAGCGCTGATGTGTATAAAAAAGCGGGGGTTCTATACATGTGCGTCACTTATTATGGTGAAACCGCTAGCGGAAGGCCGGTGCAATATATAGACGTCAAATTGACCTGTAGCCGGCGTGAAATATGCGTAAGAAGATATCAAAAGCATAGTGCCTGCAAAGCAATAACACCCTTTCCAAGGGCTACCTATTTCCCCGATATCGATATAATCAGGCCAGCTCATCTACCAAGTGTAGAAGGAGTATCAGGGGCCCTGACACAGCAATGTGTCGGGGCTTCAGTCTTTCTGGGCTGCCCAATACGCATCACGCTCCTTGGCAAATTTGCGAATGGTGTGACTTCTGAGGCAATACGCCGTTTTCAGCAAGTAGTAGCGGGGACCGTCCAGCGCATCGCGTTTGGCCAGCACCACAGCAAAGTCATGCTGCTCTGCCCAGATCACCACATGCCTCTCGGTGCCACGCTTGTTCTCCCACCATGAAAAGCCCGCAGTCTCGGCATTTTGAATACACCAAGCCACCCAGCGCACATGGGCGCAGCGATCAAGGTCGGGAATTCGCTCAGTCTCATTGCGGTTGTTCTGGCTGGGTGCTTCTGAAATCAGATGCCAGAAACCGTAACCTTTTTGCTTGGCGGTTGGGATGAAGCGCACCTTCACCGGGTTACCCCAAAGCTGCAGCTTGGCGTGGGCCACCAAGGTCAAATACTCAGCATATATGGCATCCTCATACGCCGCCCAATCGTCGTAATCGTTGAAATACATGAGCGCTGGCGGCACGCTCACGTTTGCGGCCTCCATACAAAGAGATTGAACTTTTCAGCCTTTAACAATGAGCTTTGCTCCAGTCGCAAACCAGAACGATGGCGCAAATGGCTCACCAATGCCAACTTGGCCGGGCTCTCCTGCAATCCACGGTGCACATAACCCACAGCGCCAATCAACAAATCCGCCAGTTGCAGCAACAGCACATCATGCGAATGCACCAGCTCAATTTTTTCGATCACGCTCCAGTCAAAATCATAGTTGGCGCTGCAAAGCACATCGTGCAACTTGGCCACCTTGGCTTGACCCTGAGTGTCTTTGATGTCCAGGAAAATGCGGTAATGCTGGCTCGGATCAATCAGACGGTTGAGCACCAAGTACCACATCTTGTAATAGAAATCGTCGTGGTTCTGCGCAAAGCGCCCGTGGTTAAGCGCCTGCTTGTCAGGCACCACCAATCCTCGAAAATGCAGCAGGGGCTCGTCAAAAAACAGGTCCAGCAAGGCCCTATAAAAGTCCAACTTCCCCGGCGACACTTTCACCCATTTGATTTCAAACTGCGGTGGCAACCCATATTGCTTCTTCAGCGCCTTGACCTTGCGGCTCAGCATGGCCCGGTGCGAGGCGGGGCACCATACCGCGCCCAACACCATGGCCCGCATCTGGTCGTTCTCAAGATGGCAAGACTCGTCGCAATAAACGTGGATGAGTTCGCTCATGCGGCCGTCTCCTCAAGGCAGGTTTGCGCCTCTGGCAGCCGCAACTGGCCGGAGATCAGGCGCGGGAGCAGGGTGTCGCGCAGGGTGGCTAGGGTTTGGGCGGATTGATGGTTCGCCGCGATGCTTCTTTGAATTGGCTCAATCACGCCAGAAAAGACGGCTGCGATTTCAAGGTCGGGGACGGCGAGCAAGTACCGGCCAAGTACATCGTTTTGTATTCGTTGACGACCACTGGTACCCGACATGCTCTGGATTGCGTACTCCCTGAACGCCGGATGACGACATAGCAAGTAGCCAAGGTAATGCGGAAGCGGCGATTTGGGGCGAAGGACAAGAAACTCTGTTGAGCCCCAGCCAATCTGCCCTTCGGCAAGGAAGTCAACGAAGGCGGATTTGCCATTTTCCAAGCAGGGCGTAATGCGTGCCAACAACGTATCGCCGTTTTGGAACTTAGCGCCAGAACCCATTTCTCGTTCTATTGGCGCCTCCACGCAATGCCCCATCGTTGCCAAACTGGCCATATCCAAATAGGACGCCATTGAGCCTTTCGAGAGTTTTCGCGTAGGGTTGATCTCAAACGCATCTGCCAGCGTCGCAACCCGCCACCCCCTCGGCACCAAGCCCAACACCGATTCCTCGAAGCTGTCGGGAAACAGCCGGGCGGCGGCCTCATCCATGCCTACGGGGGCGCGACCTTCCAGTTTGGCGCGTACGGGGTCGAAATCGACAAACCACGACTTGAACAGCGCCTGGGCGATGGCTTCCAGCGTGGCATTGGTTTCGCGCAGGAGGGTGATGCGGTCATCGAGGGCTGACAGCGTTTTAGCAATTTGCAATTGCTCTGGCATTGGCGGTAAGTCAATTTTTATTTCGGAGAACATGCCTTTGTTCAAGATGGGCATGGTTGATCCACCCGATGCCAAATGCTGCAATTCAGCTTTGCGCATGCTCAGGTTGTAGTAGACGAATTCACTGCTGAAGTTCGCATCAACCAAGACAGAGTTGATCTGTTGGTTGGTAACACACCGATGTTTGGCGATAACGCTTTTCCCCATGTCGGAACCGATGCATGACACCATCACAGAGCCAGCGGGAATGATTGAACTCTTAACCGTCGATGCGCCCAGTTCTGAAAGATAGCGGGCTGTGGTTGCCATGACCTTGCATCCATCCATGTCGGTCGGCGTAACGAACGGTATCTGGCCACCAAAGTTATTGGGGTCGGAGGTCTTGGGCGTTTTGCCTGTTACGACACGACCCAATTGACCGATGGTGAGCGTCTGCCATCCCGCACTCATACCCCACCCCCCGCCAAAACCTCATCCGGCCTATCCCACATTTGCCGAACTGCCTGCACGTACCCCGCCGCAGCCACCGGATCCATACCGTCGTAATACCGGCAAAGCCGCTTGAACACCCCCAGCATGTCCGGGTCGCAGCAAAGGCCGAGTATTTGGTCAAGCTGATGCTCAATGCGCTGGGTGTCCCGCTCGCCGCTTTGGATGATGGCATCCACCTCCAAGTTAGCCAGCGGCACCGCCTGGCGGAACAGGGCCACCATTTGCCCGGCTAACTGATTCAGTTTGTCAGTCATGCCCCCTCAACCCCATCCGACTCCAACGCCCAACCCTTCAGCCGCTCGGCAATCTGCTCCGGGCTGGGCAACTCGCCCTGAAAGTCGGCGGGCAGTTGCGGGGTGACGGTGTAGGTGGCAATGCCCAGCGGGCGGGACATGGTGCGCAGGGCGTATTCGACCATCGTGCGCGTCTTGCTCCTGCAAATCACGATGCCAATAGGCGGGTTTTCGCCCTCCATGCGGTGGTGCTGGTCCAGCTGATCCAGATAGAACTCGATTTGCCCTTTATGCTCGGGTTTGAACTCGCCAATCTTCAGTTCAATGGCCACCAGACAGCGCAGCCGCCGGTGAAACAACAGCAGGTCGATAAAGTACTCGCGGCCTTCACTTTCCAGCTTGAACTGGCTGCCCACAAAGGTGAATGCACCGCCCATTTCCGCCAGAAAACCGCGCAAGTTGGCCACCAGCGATTGCTCCAGTTCGCGTTCGGAATGCTGCTCGGCCAGTCCCAAGAAGTCAAAGGAGTAGTGGTCTTTGACGGCCAGCAGGGCCTGCGCCTTGATGCTGTCGGGAACAGCTGCATCAAAATTGGTCTGCCCCAGCAGGTACTGGCGATAGCTGTGGTTGTCGAGTTGGTGTTGCAACACATTTTTTGTCCAGCCAAAACGGGCGGTGGCGCGCAGGTAAAACTCGCGCTCCAGGTCGTCTTTGCAGCGCGCCATGATGAGCAGGTTTTTGCTCCAACTGATTTCTCCAACCAGCGGTTGGAGTTTTGGTCTAGCTGTGTATTCGTTGACGAACTGGCGCATCAGCCAGAGGTTTTGCGCCGAAAACCCGTTGCGCCCCGGAAATTCTGCCTGCAAATCCCGCGCCAAATTCTCGACCACGGCCTTGCCCCAGCCCAACGCGGCTTGTCGCTGACTGATGTTTTCACCCAGCCACCAGTAAAGCGCCAGCAGCTCGGTGTTGACGGCCCGCAGTGCTTGGAGCTGGCGCTGGCGAATTTGGGTCTTGACTTCCAGCAAGAAGTCGGCGTAGCCGAATGGCTTGGCCTCGCTTGGCTGCGACGTTATCTTGTTGTTACTCATGCGGCACCCTCTTCGCTATCCACCTCATCCGGTGTATTCCACATCTCCCGGTACGCATTGACGTATTCAGCCGCAGCCACCAAATCAATGCCGTAGTAATACCGGCACAGCCGCTTGAACACCAGCAGCATGTCCGGGTCGCAGCAAAGGCTGAGCATGTCGTCAAGCTGATGCTCGATGCGCTGGGTGTCCTGTTCGCCGCTTTGGATGATGGCATCCACTTCTGCGGTGGCCAACGGCACGGCCCTGGGGAACAGGGCCACCATTTGCCCAGTCAGTTGGTGCAGGTTGTCGGTCATGTGGCACCGTCCACTTCTGGTAGATCAAGCACTTCCCATCGCCCACCCTTGTTTGGCCCAACGTGTCGGATGCGGCCTGTGGCCTTTAGCGCTTCCAGGTGGTGTCGAACGCTGTAAAGCGTAGCGCCGCTCAGCCGGGCCAGGTCTTTCATGTTGATATCAGGCTGAGCTTTGAGCAGGGCCAATAGCTCTTCTCTGGGGTTTGTATGTGGTTTCTGAGTGGTCTCCACGTTGTTTCCAAGTGGTTTCTTTGGTGTTTTCTTGTTGTTCTCAGTGGTTCCTGTAGCGTCTCCATCGTTAACGCTAAAGGAAGGTCGCGCAAAGCTGGCGATAAACAGCCCGCCCACCTCCCGAAACTCCACGGCCGGGGCGTTTTGGTGGATCAGCGTCATGCCGCGGCCCCAGGACTCGACCATTTCGATGCGGCGAAACAGGTCGGCAATGAGCGGGTTGCGCCGCTGAGAGACGTTGCCACGGTGCAGGTCGGCAATGGTCAG
>CAZBKX010000113.1:0-1571 GCA_964492535.1 uncultured Rhodoferax sp.
ATCGGCCGGCCTTCATCGTTAATGACCACCCCCACGACCATCTGCTTGAGATCCGGCCGGTGATCCTTGCTGAAGCCCCTTTCGCCGAGACTCTCTCCGCCTTCCCCCTCGAAGTAGATCGAGGTGGTATCAAAGAAAACCAGCTCAAGGCCGCTGAACAGATCACGCCAGCTTTTGAACATGTCTTCTTCGATCAGGTCCTTGTTGCACCGGGGCGCCAGATCGGAAGCAGCGGTTTGGTCCGTAAGTTGCTCTCCCAAAAACGCCATCGCACGGTAAAGATGATGAAGTTCAATCGGGTCGGTACCGGCAACGGCGTAATCTCTTCGCCAGCGATCGCAATACCGGTCGGAACCGGATGTCATCAGTCGATGCAGGACGGTGAGAAAAACCGCTCTTTCGACATCGAACTCGAAGCGGCGCGCCTTCAGCAGTCTCTGCAACGCCTTTTTGATCCCGGTTTGTTCCCAGAGTCGCTCGAAAATCAGGGCTGGTCCGATTTTAATCGTGAGCGCATCCGGGTCGCTGTGACCGGTCAGGATCAGCATGGCTTTCTCGGAATACCGGGAAAGGGATCGGATCAGCGTCTCCACGCGCCCTTTTTCTTGGAGATGATCCAGGCGGCCGACCGTGGCAATGACACGTTGCTTGACCTGGCCTTTGACTTTGTTGTTTTCGACGATCTGCAGGTATTGATACTGGCCAGATTTTTTGACTCTTGCGAACATGGGGTCTCCTGTAATTGACACCCCATTAATACATTTCTAAATCATGACTGTCAATGCTTATGAGCTATATCTGTGGCACTACCGCTTCACGCTCAAAAAATGCCGCCCCTAATGAATACGGGCACTTGTGGGAAGAAATAGAGCAAAATCGCCCAGCAACTGTTAAAGAAAAGTTTAACTTTAGGGAGTAGCTTGATGAGAAGGCAGTTGACAGCAATCATCGAACGCGAAGGGGATGGATACGTTTCGCTTTGCCCGGAGCTGGATGTCGCGAGCCAGGGCAACACGATTGAAGCGGCACGGGACAACCTTCGGGAGGCACTGGAGCTTTTCTTCGAAACAGCCTCACCCGAGGAGGTAACGCAGCGTTTCCACGGAGAGATTTTTGTAACCAGCGTCGAGGTTGCAGTTGGGTAGGCTAGGAATTTTTTCCGGAAAAGAAGTCTGCGCTGTTCTATCTCGGCATGGATTTGTTGAGGTGCGCCAACGGGGTAGCCACCTGATCATGCAGAAGCGGCTGCCAGGTACAACTATTACCGTGCCGGTGCCCAGCCATCCGGAGCTTCGCATGGGCACGCTTCAGTCGATCATTCGCCAATCCGGCATTCCTCGAAGCGCATTTGAGGTATGAGTTCAGGAACCCGCCGATGAATGTCAACCCACCCGGCATTGTTTCGTCGCGAAGCGATAGCGGTTTTCATCCGAACAGGTCGTTCGGATGAAAGATTCATGCAACAGAATGCGTCAGCATTCGTATAATTTAATCAGTTTGTCTTTCACAACTTTAGGCATTTTAGGCAATTTAGCTCATTTTAGGCACTCGCCTCGCCATGTCTGCGCCGG
>CAZBKX010000114.1:0-1524 GCA_964492535.1 uncultured Rhodoferax sp.
CGAGCGGGCCGAAAACACCGCCCGCATGCTGGATGTCAATTACCAGACCTCGTTGCTGCCCCAGTCCGAACAGGCTGCGCTGGTGGGCTGGCAAGGCTTGTTGAGCATCAGCGAGTTGCTGCCAGCCTACTCCGCCGCGCATGGCGACATCAACCTGCGCCACGTGATGGATTTCATGGTGAAGGACGAGAGCAATCCCTCCAGCATCGTGTCTTGTCTGGGAGCTGCCCGCGAAAACGCGCGTGCCGTGCGCGGCACCTTGACCACCGAAGTCTGGGAAACGCAGAACCAGACCTGGCTGGAGGTCAAGCGCCGCATCAAGGAGGGTGAGCATGAGCATGACCCAGGGCAATTTTTTGAGTGGGTGAAGTACCGCTCGCATCTCTCAAGGGGAGTGACGGTGGGCACCATGCTCATGGACGAAGCCTTGCACTTTATGCGCCTGGGCACCTTTTTGGAGCGGGCCGATAACACCGCCCGGCTAGTGGATGTGAAGTTTCACGCGGCCAACACCGATTTTTTCGATCCTGGTAACGAGAAAGATCAGGAGTATGACTTCTACCACTGGAGCGCGATTTTGCGCAGCGTCTCGGGTTTTGAGGTTTACCGCAAGGTGTACCGTGACGTGATCAAGCCCGAGCGCGTGGCCGAACTGCTGATTTTGCGGGCCGACATGCCCCGCTCACTGCATGCCAGCCTCAACGAAGTGGTCAGTAATCTGAGCCTGGTGGCCAATGATCCTCTGGGGGAAACCCACCGCCGGGCTGGCAAGCTGCGCGCCGAACTCCAATATGGCCGCATTGATGAAATTCTGGCGACCGGTTTGCATGCCTACCTGACCCAGTTTTTGGACCGCATCAATGATCTGGGCATGCACATCAGCCACGAGTTTCTGATTCCTTCGACGGCTTGATTCGGCCCGCACGCACGGGCCCCTGTAAGGCATGATCGTGCCACCCTGCCCGGAGCTGCTCCCTGCGCTCCATCTCTAGATCAATCAACAGGACCCGGACCCTGCTGTCATTGCCCGGATTGCCAGCGGCGATATGGCCATGGCAGCTGCACTGATCCGTATTGCCAACAGTTCCTATTACGCGCGCAGTCAGGCTGTACGCACGGTGGGCGAAGTGGTGACGATGTGTGGGGTAAAGCCCACGGTGGCCATCCTGACCGGGTTTTTGACTTGCAACTCGATCCCGGTCAATTCCCCTTTGCTGGCACATTTTTGGGAGTCCTCCACGCGGCATTCACTCGCCATGGGTTTTATCGCCCGCCAGATGTATGGCCTCGATGCTGATGTGGCCCAGATGTGCGGCCTGTCTTGTCATGTGGGCATTCCAGTCATGCTGCAAGGTGTGCGGAGCTACAGTGGCACGCTGACCGAAGCGTTGGCTCGCCAGGATCGCCGCTTCACCGTGACTGAACATGCTGCCCACCGCGCCGATCACACGGCAGTGGGCGCGATTGTGGCCAAAACCTGGCGACTTCGCCCGTGGTGTACCTCGCCGTGCGGCTTCACCACGA
>CAZBKX010000115.1:0-9079 GCA_964492535.1 uncultured Rhodoferax sp.
CCCAGCTGCCGAACCGGCAGTCCTTTGTGGACCGGCTGCAGCGCGAGATCAGTCGTGCACACCAGAGTGATGCCCGCCTGGCCGTCTTGTTCATGGACCTGGACGGGTTCAAGACGATCAACGACACCCTGGGTCACAGTGCCGGCGATCTGGCCCTGCAATGGGCTGCCAATCAGTTGCGAGAAGCCATGCGCCCCGAAGACGTGCTGGCGCGTACCAGCGCACCACCGGTGGAGCCAGGCATTGCCCGCCTGGGTGGTGACGAGTTCACGGCCCTGATTCAAGGCATCAGCGATCCACAGGACGTGCTGACGGTGGCCCAGCGCATCCTGCAGCTCATGCGCGAACCCCTGATCCTGAATGGCCAGGAGGTGCAGCTCAGCTGCAGCATGGGCATCGCCCTGTTTCCGGATGACGGGGAGGACGCCGCCACTTTGCTGCAGCACGCTGACACGGCGCTCTACCAAGCCAAAGACAGTGGGCGGGACAACTGCCAGTTTTACAGGGCCTCGCTGACCCGCATGGCCCAGCAGCGCCTGGCTCTGGTCAATGACCTTCGCCTGGCCGTGCAACGCGAAGAGTTCCTGCTTCTCTACCAGCCTCAGGTCAACGCGGTGAGCGGGTGTATTGAGGCCGTGGAGGCGCTGATTCGCTGGCAGCGCCCCGGCCACGGCCTGGTGCCACCGTCTGAATTTATTGCTGCGGCCGAGCAAAGCGGCCTGATTGTCCCGATCGGATACTGGGTGCTGCGCACCGCGTGTGAAGACGGTGCACGCTGGCAGCGCCAGGGCCACACGCTGCGGGTGGCCGTCAATTTATCAGCCCGCCAGTTCAAGGACCCCCATCTGGTGGGCGTGGTGTTGGATCTGCTGGCCCAAACCGGACTCGCACCCGGCTCGCTGGAACTCGAAGTCACCGAGTCCGCGGCCATGGAGGATGCGGGCGCAACCCAAGTCATTCTTGATGCGTTTCAGCGCGCCGGGGTGCGATTGTCGCTCGATGATTTTGGGACGGGCTACTCGTCGCTCAGCTACCTCAAGCGCATGTCCATCCAAACCCTGAAGGTCGACCAGAGCTTTATCAGGGGGATGCCACAAGAGCTGGAAAGCACGGCCATCGTGCAGGCGATTGTGGCCATGGCCCACAGCCTGGGGATTCGGGTCACAGCCGAGGGGGTGGAAACCATGGCCCAAGCCCAGGCTCTCACCGGCATGGCTTGCCACGCCTTGCAAGGCTTTTTGTTCAGCCCGCCTTTGGCTGCAACCGCCTTGACTGCCCTGTTGAGCCAACGCTGGCTGATACGTGAGCCGCAGCCGGTCTGGCCCAGACCCGGTCTGCTGGGGCAGGCGTAAACCAAACGGAGCCACTGGCGCCCTTTTTTGCTCGTCACCGTTGCCGCTTGGTGCGAAAAAGTGGGCGTCCAAGACGTTCTGCGATGAAAATATCAATAATATTTGGAAATAAATGATTCCTGTCACTAAAATTCCGCAGCGACTGCGAAGTGGCGCTGTGTAGATACAACCCAGGTAATCCCATGAATCTATCCCGACTCAAAATCTCGACCCGGCTTTTCCTTGCCTTCGGCATCACTGTGCTGCTGACCCTGATGTCCAGCGGTATTGCGCTGTACGAACTCAAGAGCATTCAGGCCAGCATGGACGACATCGTCCTGGACAACAATGCCAAGATCACCTTGATCAACGACCAGATTCATGCGATGAACACCGTGTCGCGCATCACGCGAAACCTGATGCTGCTGACTGATGGGAGTGAGCAAACCGAAGAGCGCAGGAAGCTGGACCCGGAGCGTGCCAATTACGACCAGGCGCACGACAAGCTGGCAAAATTCCCGGCCAGCGACGCCGGGATGCAAAAGCGGGCAGCCATTGATGCCGCAGCCGCCACAGCCCGGGCACTCAACAACAAGGTGATTGAGGCCGCCCTTGCTGGCCAGATTCAGCAGTCCACCACCCTGCTCATGAAGGAGGCAGCTCCTGCCACCGCCTTGTGGCAGGCTGCCTTGGCTGATAACCTGAAATTTCAGGAAGCCAACAATCTGAAGGACTACGAAGAGGCGTTGGTAGCCTACGGCGTTGCGCGCAATACGCTGCTGGTGAGTGCCTTGGTAAACCTGTTGGTGGCGGTATTGCTGGCGGTGTGGGTGGTTCGCAGCATCACTGGCCAAATCGGGGGTGAGCCCGCCGACGTGGCGCAGTTGGCCAACGCCGTTGCCGATGCTGATTTGAGCAGTGCCATCGCCGTGCGCCCGGGGGACACCACCAGCGTGGTGGCGGCCATGGCCCGCATGCAGCAGGCCTTGACCAACATCGTTAGCTCGGTGCGCGGCAATGCCGACAGCGTCTCTACCGCGAGCGCCGAAATCGCCCAAGGCAACAACGACCTGTCCAGCCGTACCGAGCAGCAGGCCAGCGCGCTGGAAGAAACGGCATCCTCCATGGAACAACTCGGCGCCACCGTGCGGCAAAACGCCGACAACGCCCGCCAGGCCAACCAGTTGGCCCTGAGCGCCAGCACGGTGGCCGTGCGAGGTGGTGAGGTGGTGGGCCTGGTGGTGGAAACCATGAAAGGCATCAACGACAGTTCCCGCAAAATATCGGACATTATTCAAGTCATTGACGGCATTGCCTTTCAGACCAATATTCTGGCCCTGAACGCAGCGGTAGAAGCCGCCCGAGCCGGGGAGCAAGGTCGCGGCTTTGCTGTGGTGGCCAGTGAGGTGCGGTCCTTGGCGGGCCGCTCGGCGGACGCAGCCAAGGAGATCAAGTCCCTGATCAACACCAGCGTCGAACGCGTGGAACAGGGCAGCGCCCTGGTTGACCAGGCTGGCGCCACCATGGACGAAGTGGTGGGCAGCATTCGCCGCGTGACCGACATCATGGGCGAGATCAGCGCCGCCAGCAACGAGCAAAGTCTGGGCGTGTCTCAGATTGGCGAGGCGGTGACGCAATTGGACCAGGTCACGCAACAAAATGCCGCGCTGGTGGAGGAGATGGCTGCCGCCGCCAGCAGCCTCAAGAGCCAGGCGCAAGACCTGGTGCAGACCGTGTCGGTGTTCAAGCTCAGCGGGCACGCCGCCCATCACGTCGCCCGCGCGGTGGCTCCTGTGAGCTACAGCCGGCCTGCGCCGCCACGTGCACCGCCGCCCCGCCCGGCTGTGCCCAAGCTGCGCACCACCACGACAATGAGCCGTCCAGCCACTGCGCCCGCCAGCCTCCCAAGCCCCAAGGCGCATGCCTCCAAAACCGCGGCTCCTTCAACATCCGCCCGTAGCAATGATGCTGACTGGGAAACCTTCTAGGCTTGTCAAATCGATTCACCATGCCTGATATCCCCTTGGGCACTCCCACCATCAAAACCTTTTGCACCACGCGAGAGGCTGCCACGCTGCTGGGTGTGTCGGTGGGTACCGTGCAACTCTGGGTCGAGAGTGGGTTGCTGAAGGCCTGGAAGACGGCGGGCGGTCACCGCCGTGTGATGCGGGATTCTGTGTCAGCGTTGTTGCACAAGGAACCAGCGTCCGGGGCCAGCCAGGTCGATCTGCCTTCGCCGCCGGTGTTGGACGCGCCGCAAGAGCACCGCCTGCGCCGCCTGAGTGTGCTGGTGGTCGAGGATGACCCCGTGTTGTCGCGCCTGTACGAGGCAACCATAAAAAAATGGCCCATGGCTCCCGAATTGACGCTGGCTGCCAACGGACTGACTGCCTTGCTGAAACTGGGCAGTGACAGCCCGGATCTGATGATCACCGACCTGAACATGTCGCAACTTGATGGCTTTGAGATGTTGCGGGTCATTCGCAGCACCCCAAGCCTGGACATGACCACGATCGTGGTCGTCAGTGGGCTTGAGGCCGACATGATCACAGCTCGTGGGGGTGTGCCTCCCGGGATCGAGGTGCTTCCCAAACCGGTTCCCTTTGAGCGATTGCAGGCTATTGCCATTGGCTTGGTGAATGAGCGCCGTCTTGAGCGTCGGGTAACCTGAGCATTCCTCTTTAGTTTTGATGGTTGCTCTGCGCTCGTTGACCACGCGGGGCCGCCAGCGCCGTACTTTCTTTGCTATTTGGGTCGCAGCAGTTCTGCTGATGACCCTGACCGGCCTGCATGTTGTTAACTTGCTGGAGGATAGTCGGAAAAAAGAACAGGCCGCAGCCGAGCGTGACTTGGCCAACCTGACCCGTGTGACCCAGGAGCACGCCTATCGGACCTTGCGCGGTGCAGACCAGGCGATCCGATTCATCACCGAACGCTATCTGGCGCTGGGCAATACGCTCGACCTGTCAGCCCTCTCGGCTGCCGGTGTCATTGACACGGACATCTTCAATCAGGTGGGCATCATCAACGAGAAGGGCCTCTACATTCTGGCCAACCGGCCGGTCACGGGCCGTCTTGATCTCTCTGACCGGGAGCACTTCAGGGTGCATGTGGCCGATGCCAATCGGGGCTTGTTTGTATCCAAGCCGGTGCTGGGTCGCGCCACGGGCCAGTGGTCTATCCAGCTGACCCGGCGCATCAACCGCAGCAATGGTGACTTTGCCGGTGTCGTTGTGATCTCGATCGATCCGGGCTATTTCACCCGCTTCTATGACGAACTCAAGCTGGGCGCGCAGGGCGTTATGGCCCTGTATGGCCTGGACGGCATCGCCCGGGCACGTCTTGTGGGGGACAAGACTGAGGTGGGCTCGAATGCCACCAGTTCGCAGATTTTTACGCGCATGATCAAGGGCGACGCCCACGGTTTTTATACCAATCGGTCGGTGGTGGACAGTATTTCGCGGCTCTACCACTTTCGCGTGATTCCGGGTTACGACCTGGCCTTGATCGCCGGATTTACGACCGACGAAATATTTGCTGCTTCAGCGCGATCGCGCCAGGCGCTCTTATTGCAGGCGGGTCTGGTGATTTTGCTCATCTTCTTGTTGGCAGTGGCGCTCACCCGCCACCTCATCAAGCTCAACCGAGCCACTGCTGCCCGTGAATTTGCCCGGGCGCAGGCGCAAGACCGCACCGAGCAACTCAATGTCATCTTTGCCTTGAGCCCGGATGGATTCGTGTCGTTTGACAGTCAGCATCGCGTGAAATACATCAATCCGGCCTTTGCCCGTATGACCGGTCTGAACGAACTGCGACTCGATGGCATGGACGAGACTGATTTTTCTGCCTGGCTGGCCACCCGCTGCGTGGCGGGCACGCGGTTTACCGGCATCAGCCAGCTCCGCCTGCGCAACGCCAACCCAAAGTCCCAGGTGAGTGAACGCCTTGAAATGCGAGTCAACGGCAAGCGCGTGTTGCAAGTGGAGCTGCGGCTGAGTGACACGCCCACGGTGTCTCAGATCCTCTATTTTCGTGACGTCACCCATGAGACCGAAGTGGACGACATGAAGAGTGAGTTTTTGTCTACCGCTGCCCACGAGTTGCGAACGCCCATGGCCAGCATACTGGGATTCTCGGAGGTGCTGCTAACGCAGGAATTCGACGCTGCGTCAACGCAGGAGTTTCTGGGGATCATTTACACGCAGTCCAAGGTCATGGCCAATATCCTGGATGAGCTGCTTGATCTGGCGCGCATTGAGGCGCGCCAGGGCAAAGACTTCAAGTACAGCCGCATCAATGTGCAAGCGCTGGTGGCAAGCATCACCAAGTCGCTGATGCTGCCGGCTGGCAGGTCGGGCACAGTACTGTCCATGCCGGATGAACCGATTTTTCTCATGGCAGACGAAGGCAAGCTGCGCCAGGCTATTCTGAATGTGCTGACCAATGCCTACAAATACTCGCCGGCTGGCGGACCAGTGGAGTTGACGGTGGCTCCCCAGTGCCTTACCGAGGAGCCTGCACCAGTGGCCATTCACGTCAGTGACCACGGCATGGGCATGACACCGGAGCAAGTAGCCCAGGTGTTTGACCGGTTTTACCGCGCTGACAAATCCGGCCAGATCACGGGGACCGGCCTGGGCATGAGCATCGTCAAGGAAATTATTGAGTTGCACCATGGCCACATCACCATTGAGAGCAACCTGGGGCAGGGAACCTGCATCAGCCTGTCTTTGCCCCAGGCGCAACCCAAGTGACCCAAGGCACGGCCATCATTTCCCCGCCACTTTGACGCAGCCCCTGCCGGCTGCCTTGGCATCAAAGCAGGCTTGATCAGCCGCTGTATGAACGTCTTGGGCCTGCGCCCAGTGGCTGTCAATAAGGGCCAGACCTATGCTGGCACCAATGTCAAACGTCTTCCCCTGATAATCAAAACCCAGGGCCCTGACCTTGTTGCACACCTTTTCGGCCACACGCTGCGCGGCCTCCAGATTGCAGCTTTCAAGCAGCAAGGCGAACTCATCGCCACCCAGCCGGGCCACTGTGTCCCTGGGGCGTACGCAGTTTCGCAGCAGGTCGGCCAACTGGCGCAAGAGCAGGTCACCCGCGGCGTGGCCGCCGCTGTCATTGACTTGTTTGAAGCGGTCCAAGTCGATGCAACACAGGACATGCATCGCCCCAGAGGTCTGGGCCGATTCAAGCAGTTGTTTCAAGATCCGGTCAAACTCTGCCCGGTTGGGCAAACCGGTCAAATGATCATGCGCAGCACGGTGTTCTATGGCTAGGTGCTGCCTGCGTTGGGTGGTGACGTTGCGAACCACCAAAACCGTGCCGCTGATCGTGCCCATAGCATCAATGATGGGCGCAGCCATCCCCTGCACGGCGTACTCGTTGCTCCCACGGGCCAGCAGGACCGGTTTTAATGACAAGTCAACATTGACGCGTTCATTCAGGCAGCGGTGCACTGCGCTTTCGGCGGGGGCCCTGGTTTGTTCATCCACCACGCGCAGCACCAGGGCGATATCTTCTCCCTGGGCCTGTGTCTGGGTCCAGCCGGTGAGTAACTCAGCTGCACCATTCATAAGCTCCACCTGAGCCTGGGCATTGGTCGTGATAACCGCATCACTGATAGAGCGCAAGGTGACGAGCGTGCGTTCATGTTCAATGGCCAGGGCTGAATGCAGGGATTTTCGTTCGGTGATGTCATTGATGTAGCCATGCCAAAGTACATCTCCATTGCTCCGCGCTTCGGGCGTGGCATGCCCCTCCAGCCAACGCACACCTTTGGTCTGCAGTGTGATGCGGAACTCCCGATGCCATACGGTCAGTGTTCTGGCTGATGCCTCAATGCTTTGCAAAAAATCGGGCCTGTCTTGCGGGTGAATACGCTCAAAAAACGTGGCGGCGCTGCGAGCAAGTTGCAGGGGACGCAGGCCATAAATTTCCCGAACACCTTCGCTGACGTAAGGGAAGCGGCTGCTGCCATCGGCCTTGCGCAGGTACTGGTAGACCATGCCCGGTACTTGCTCCACTGCTTTTTTGATGTTGAAAAGCTCGTCCTCCAGGCGCTTGCGTTCGTTCATCCGCATCACAGCGCACTCGATCATGGTTACACCGTCACCCTGCAAACGCGCGGCATTGAAGAGAACAGGAATTTCTCTTTTCATGTGGTCCGCCAGATTCAGGAATATCTCTTCTACCCGGCCATTCACATGCAATGTGGCCATGGCCTGCGTGTGAAACAAGAGACGAAATGGCGGCGCCAAAAAATCATCGAGCGGGCGCCCCAGCAGTTCCTCTCGCGCCAAGCCCAGCGGCTCGCACAGCGTCTTGTTGACGTCCAATAGCACCAGGTTCTGGTCAAGCAGAAAGATGCCGCAAGGGGCGCTTTGCAGTTTATAAGTACCTACATTGAGATTCTCCACGGCAAAGTCAGCCGCTTGTCTGGAAATAGGCTCGCATCAGCTCAATGGTTTCTTGGGGGTGACTCATGTGGGGGCAATGACCCGTGGCTTCCATGAGCTGCAAGGTACTGTGAATCAAGTGCTCGTGTAAATATCGGCCCACCTCGACGGGTGCCACGGAATCCTGGTCACTCTGAAGAATAAGCACTGGTTTGGCGCAATGCGCCAAGTCGACGCGGTTGTCTGATAAAAATGTGGCGGCTGCAAAACGCCGTGCAATCGGGGGATCCATGGCACAAAAGCTGGCCTCGAGCTCTGTAGCGAGGTCGGGCTGGTCCGGGTTTTTCATCACCACCCCAGCCAGATAATTGGCCCAACCCGGCTGATTGCGCCCGATCATGTCCAGCAGCCCCTCAATATCAGCACGCTCAAAACCGCCGCGGTAGTGAGGTGCATCATTCAGGTAACGCGGCGAGGGGCAGAGCATCACGAGGCGCTCGATGCGCTGCGGCATGTCAAGAGCCGCCAGCAGACAGATCATGCTGCTCACTGAATGCCCCACCAAAATGGCGTCATGCAGGTCAAGTGCTTCGCAAACCTCCACGACGTCCCGGGCATAGCCCGCCAGACTGCTGTAGCGTACGGGGTCGTAGGCATCCAGGTCCGACTGGCCGGCGCCCACGTAGTCAAAAACCACCACTTGGTAGTCGGGCTCAAAAGCCGGCGCCACCATGCGCCACATGGCTTGGTCACAACCAAACCCGTGGGCAAATACAAGGGCTTGTTTGCCGTGCCCAGAGACTTGGACGTTATTTCTTTTCAGGATACTCATTTTTTCATGTTTTCCAACGACAGAACTTCATTGACCACCGCACTACGGTAATGCGCAAGGGGTAGCATGTAGATTTGTTTGAATTGTTACTCAAAAGTTGCCTTGTATTTATGAATAAATATCGAAACGCCCTCCTGACTGCCATGACCGCCGCCCTGTTGCTTGCAACCTCTGGCGTTACAGCGCAGACCAAATCAAAATTGGTCCAAATTCTGGAGCGAGGCACCTTGCGGGTCGGCACGACGGGCGATTTCAACCCCATGTCCATTAAGGACACGGCCACCAACACCCTGACCGGCTTTGACATCGAGGCCATGAATCAGCTGGCCGCTGACATGGGCGTCAAGGTGGAGTATGTGCCCGCTGAGTGGGCCACGCTGGTCAATGGCCTCGTGGCCGACCGGTTTGATATTTTCTCGGGTGCCTCGATCAGCATGGCGCGGGCCAAGACCGTGGCGTTTTCCGACCCCTATATTTTTGCTGGCGCTGTACCCCTGGTCAGCAAGAAGGCTGCG
>CAZBKX010000116.1:0-2279 GCA_964492535.1 uncultured Rhodoferax sp.
GGTTACTTTCTTAAGATTAATTATAAAAAACAATAGCATGATCATTTGGATTTGCAAATTTTGAAACACTGACAGGTTTGTCGAGACAGATTTAACTCGCCAAGAAGCAACAGCGTTAGTTATCTCCGGTGGAATACTTAAACCAACTCGATATCACAAAAATTAAATTTATCTTTTAAGCAACAATCAGGTAGGAGCCGGTGATTAACCGGCGTCCTCCTACACCACCGTACGTACCGATCGGTATACGGCGGTTCATGCAGATGCTTTTGCGAGCATGTCATCGTATCTATCAACAAGCTTTACAAGCCCTTGTTCTCGCCAGTAAGCGAGACCGAGGGCTTTATTTATTTGTGGCGTGTTTGCCAAATGCCAATATCCTTTGCTCGAGTAAGCTATGCGACCAGCCCATTTCTCTTGAATTCCTAGCTTTACTAAATTTGTCTGCTTGGTTTTGCCTCGCTTCCATTGCTTTAGCAAACAGGCTCTAAGTCTTCTTCTTGTCCATTCGTCCAGCTGTATGAATATACTTTTTGTTTGGGCAATACCGAAGTATCCGCTCCATCCAACAAGATATTCGTTGAGCTTTTCCAGCCTTTCTTCCATGGATGTTCCCCAATTGCGATTGGTTAACTTACGAATTCTATCCTTAAACTTTTCTTTTGTTTGAGGAGCAATTCGTAGCTTGACTATGCTATTGTAGGTGAAGAATGAGAACCCTAAGAATTTCCTTCGAACCGGATAATCTACTGCGCTCTTTTGCTCATTCACCTTAAGCTTTAATCGCTCTAAGATAAACTTTGCAATGCTCGCGTAAACTCGTTGACCAGCTCTTTTACTTGCTACGTAGATATTACAATCATCTGCATAGCGAACAAAACAGTGTCCTCTTTGTGTTAGTTCATTGTCCAGATCATTCAACATAATGTTTGATAATAAAGGACTGATCGGACCACCTTGCGGTGTTCCTTCGTCCGTTCTTAGACAACATCCATTCAACATGACACCTGCTTGCAAGTATTTGCGAATGATTTTATGGATACGCCTATCTCCGACATGCTTTGTGATTTTTGTCATTAGTATGTCGTGATTTACGCGATCAAAGAATTTCTCCAAATCAATGTCCACCACAATTTTCTTTCCATTTTGAATATACACTTGGGCTTTGAGCACAGCTTGCCGTGCACTTTTCCCCGGTCTAAATCCATAACTAAAGTTTGAGAACGTTGGTTCAAATATTGGTGTTAGGACTTGTTGAATTGCCTGCTGAATAAAGCGGTCAAGTACCGTAGGAATTCCTAATTGCCTCACTCCACCGTCTTGTTTCGGGATTTCGACTCGACGTACGGGAGCTGGTTTATGGGTTCCATCAAGTAGATCTTGTTTGATGCGATTCCAGTGCAGTTTCAGATATGGGAGCAGTTCATCGACTGTCATTTTATCCACACCTGGCGCACCTTTGTTGCGTTCCACTTGTTTAAGCGCTCGCTTGAGGTTGTCGCGCTCGACGACTTTCTCCATCAGGTGATTGTTATGATTTGCCAAGATATGGTTGTTAGTTTGTGTCATAAGTTTGCTCAGCGCTTCCGCAGATCCCCGTATATTCACTACTTCTTTCTGCAGATAGCTCGGATGTTTTTTTTTCCGATTTTCTGCTTTCGTAGCATTCTCTATGTACGCACTATTCCTATCTTCATCTTACATGTTCAGGCCTTCCTCATGTTTCCACAAGTACTATGCCGTCTGCTGACTTCTGCTATCTCAGTTCCAATTTTCATCAGAGGTTGCCAATTTAATCAGCGTGTTAGCAGATCTCCCCAGGTAATTGCGCGTTCTTTCACTCCATATATCTGCCCTATTTACTACCATTGTTTTCCGACAGCACAGACTTTGTCATGTATTGCTGACTCATCTACAGAAGTAAGCCTCATAGGATTCGTGTTCCTCAGACCAGAGTTTTGCCGCTGGCTTCCTTCAGATTCCACCTCGCGATGGACACCCTTGCCTTAAGCTAATGGTTACACTGTCGTTCACCATTCGGGACTTTCACCCTATAGAACGCGCCCATGCTGGGCGCACAAAGAAAAAGCCTTGTCTTGCAATCAGGCTTCTTCTTTTTGAAAAAATTATAATTTATTTAAAATTTTAACCCTGAGCAGCTATCTTAGAAGAAATTCTATTTAATCTTGATTGAACATATCCCTTCATGAATGGAGTTGCCTCTACATCGCCTGGCAAAACATTTTTCAAATTATCCATCGTCACAAGCATATCATCAG
>CAZBKX010000117.1:0-1792 GCA_964492535.1 uncultured Rhodoferax sp.
GAACCACACCGCGAGCACCAACACGCCAGAGTTTACATCTGAAGCCATGCTCGGCCCCTACAATGGGACCCCTATGTCGAACCCATCCCAAATCGACCAGATTGCCGACCGTGTGGAACGCTTGCTGGTGCGCCATGAAGAGATGCAGCGCACCAATGCGCTGCTCAACGCCCAGGTCGAGTCACTGACGACCGAGCGCGATTCCCTCAAATCCCGGCTTGGCGCAGCGCGTGCCCGCGTGGATGCGCTGCTTGAACGCTTGCCCGAATCGGCCTTCACCTCTGCAAGCAAAGGCACACCATGAAACAACTTGAAGTCCTGATCCTGGGCCAAACCTATTTGCTGGGTTGCCCTGATGGTGGCGATGCCCGCCTGCTTGAAGCGGTCGAGCGTGTCGACACGGCCATGTGCAAAATTCGTGACAGCGGCAAAGTCAGGGCACGGGAGCGCATTGCCGTGCTGGCAGCACTCAATCTCGCCTTTGACTTGGGCGACCAGGCACCGGCCCCGCCTGCGCCAGCAACGGCACCCGGGCGGGCGGGCACCGATGTTGTCCAGCCCTTGCAAGATGACCCTGCCCTCCAAGCCTTGCTGCAGCGGCTGGACTTCGCCCTGGGTGAAGATGGCCGACTGATCTAGATCCGGGGTGTTGGCGCAACAAGCCGAATTCTGGGAGGTTTTTAAGGGGCCGAATTTTTCACCTGGTCTCAGTCTGTGCCCTGAACTTGCCCCTACAATCATTTTTGTCTGCGGTGCTCGCCGGGCTTTATATTTCCTTGTACCAATGCTCTTTGAGCCCGGGCTTGGAACATCACTGATCAAGCGTGATCATCTCGCGTCAGATGAACCCAATGGTCAGTTGACCTCGCCCACCTGAACCATGGTTCAGGATGCCGGTCCGGCGGCACTCGCAGACACCTAACTACTCCCCCGCCATGAACTTTGAACCCCTGCTGATCATCGAACTCGCCTTGCTTGGGCTGGGCACCGGCTTTCTGGCGGGCTTGCTGGGCATCGGGGGAGGCATGCTGATGGTGCCCTTCATCACCATCATCCTGTCAGGCCGCGGTGTGGGCCCGGACCTCTCGGTCAAGATGGCCATCGCCACCTCCATGGCGACCATCATTTTTACCTCCATCTCCAGTGTGCGTGCCCACCATAAACGTGGCGCGGTGCGCTGGGAGCTGGTCAGAGGATTGGCGCCCGGCATCGTGCTGGGGGGCGCCATTGCCAGTCTCGGGGTGTTTGCCTTGTTGAAGGGTACCTGGCTTGCGCTCTTCTTTGCCGCCTTTGTGAGCTTTTCCGCCACCCAGATGTTTCTGGACCGCAAACCTGCGCCAGCCCGGCAGGTCCCCGGTACAGCGGGATTGATCGGTGCCGGCGGGGTCATCGGATTTTTGTCGGGTCTGGTCGGTGCGGGTGGTGGCTTTGTGAGTGTGCCCTTCATGACTTGGTGCAATGTGGCCATCCACAACGCCGTGGCGACATCGGCGGCACTGGGTTTTCCGATTGCTTTGGCGAACGTCGTGGGTTATGTCGTGAGCGGCCAGAATGTGCAAGACCTGCCGCCCTATTCATTCGGCTATATCTGGCTGCCTGCGTTGGGAGTGATTGCAGTGTGCAGCGTGGTGACAGCACCGATTGGCGCGCGCGCCGCCCACAAACTCCCGGTCAAGCAACTCAAACGTGTGTTCGCCAGTATTTTGTACTTGCTTGCTGCTTACATGCTGTACAAAGGCTTGGTGGGCTCTTAAGCGGGGCTTGTTGGCAGCGTTTTCATCAGCTTTTCAAA
>CAZBKX010000118.1:0-4961 GCA_964492535.1 uncultured Rhodoferax sp.
TCGCGTTGACGCTGCTGCGTCAAGACCAGCAGTACCTCAAACGCAGCCTGCGAAGTCGCCGCAAAACTGCTGACCGCATCCCCGGTTACAGGGAATCTCTGTTGGGGCTGCAGGCTCGGGGGTAAATGCAATTGCCCTGCCGAGGTGATGAACAGGTCCGCTGAGAATGGCGAAGGCCTCCAAATCCTCAATTACCAAATGGGCGGCGAATACACAGCCCACTTTGACTACTTTGCGACCGCTGACCCCGGCAGCCAGATTCATCTCGCGCATGGCGGGCGGCGGGTCAGCACATTGGTGACGTACCTCAACGATGTCGAGGCCGGTGGCGAGACCGTATTTCCAGACATTGGCTTGTCTGTGGTGCCCAGACAAGGCTTGGCGGTGTATTCTGAATATGGCAACAGCCTGGGCCAGGTGGCCCCTCTCTCACTGCACGCCGCCAGCCGGTAATCCAGGGCGAAAAGTGGCCGCAACCAAATGGATGCGCCAGCAGCGCTACGTCTGAGCAGCCAAGGCAGCACCTCTGCTCCACAGGTCAGTCCATAGGGCGGCAATCAGAGGGTAACGAGCCTTGATTTGGTGCACCGCACAAAACCAATGCACCAAGACGTTGAACGTCCGAATTCATACCGAACAGGCCCTTAGCCATTGTCTATATTGGATTTTTTATAACTATTTCATAGCAAAAATTCAGACAAGAAACATGGCACACAGTTTGCGTATTACCCAATAGGACCCGAGATGGTCTGTTGACAGGCTTCTTCCAACGGCGGGAGCAGCCGGTCAACAAAGGACAAAGGCGTCCCCACAGGTTCGAAATGCGACACGCGTTTTGGGCCCCGTGCGGGCGCCTTTTTTTGTTTTTCGGCCCCCATCACTTGAAAGAAAGCCTGCCATGACCGATCTTTTGAAACCCAGCCTCAGCCGCCGTGCGGTGCTGCAAACCGCCGCCGTGGGAGCCATTGGCATCTCCCCTGCCCTGCGTTCGGTGGTGTATGCCGCAGGGTCAGATGCCCCTGAAAAAACCGAGGTAAAGATCGGCTTCATCCCCCTGACTGACTGCGCCAGCGTGGTCATGGCCTCGGTGCTGGGCATCGACAAAAAATACGGCGTCAAGATCATCCCCACCAAAGAGGCCAGTTGGGCCGGTGTGCGCGACAAGCTGGTGATGGGCGAGCTGGACTTTGCCCATGCCCTGTATGGCTTGATCTACGGCGTGCATCTGGGTGTCTCCGGCCCCAAAAAAGACATGGCCGTGCTGATGAACCTGAACCACAACGGCCAGGCCATCACGCTGTCCAAAAAGCTGGCTGATAAGGGCGCTGTGGACGGCGCGGGCCTCGCCAAACTGATGGCGGCCGAGAAGCGCGAATACACTTTTGCCCAGACCTTCCCCACCGGCACACACGCCATGTGGCTGTATTACTGGCTCGCGGCCAATGGCATCAACCCGATGAAAGACGCCAAGGTCATCACCGTGCCACCGCCCCAAATGGTGGCGAACATGCGCATTGGCAACATGGACGGCTTTTGCGTGGGCGAGCCCTGGAACCACCGCGCCATCATTGACGGCATTGGCGTCACGCCAGCCACCACCCAGGAGATATGGAAAGACCACCCCGAAAAAGTGCTGGGCACCACGGCCGAGTTCGTCAAAAAATACCCCAACACAGCGCGCGCCGTGACTGCAGCCATTTTGGAGGCCGGCAGATGGATTGACTCCGGCCTGCAAAACAAAAACAAAATGGCCGAGACCATTGCGGAGAAGTCTTACGTGAACACCAGCGTGGACGCGATCAACCAGCGCATTCTGGGGCGCTACCAAAACGGCATGGGCAAGACTTGGGACGATCCCAACCACATGAAGTTCTTTAACGAAGGCACGGTCAACTTTCCCTACCTCACCGACGGCATGTGGTTCCTGACCCAGCACAAGCGCTGGGGCTTGCTCAAAGACCACCCGGATTACCTGGCCGTGGCCAAGCAAGTCAACCAGATCGACACGTACAAGCAAGCGGCTACCGCCAGCAAGACGCCCGTGCCCAAAGACACGATGCGCACCAGCAAGCTCATCGACGGTGTGGTGTGGGACGGCAAGGACCCTAAAAAGTACGCCGACAGCTTCGCGATCAAAGCCTGAAGCCGTCGCTGTTCTTCAAGTTATCCAAGGAGTTCACCATGGTCAGCGCCGTTTTTCACTCGCCCCTGTCAACGGACAGCCCCGAGAATGCTATCAAAACTGATGGCACTCACCCAAGTAACACGCCGGCCAGAAGCCAAAAATACTTAAAAATGGCTTCCCACACCGAGAAAAGCACTGCAGTGCCTGCGCCGAGCACCTCGTCCATCGACTGGCGTGCGTTGGCCCTGACCGTGTTGCCCCCCTTGATGGGACTGGGTTTGTTGGTGGGCATCTGGGCGCTGGTGAGCATTGGCACGGCCAGCAGCATCCCGGGGCCTTTGGAGACCTGGAAGCAGGCCGTGGTGCTGTTTAGCGATCCGTTTTACCGCAACGGCCCCAACGACCAGGGCGTGGGCTGGAACGTGCTGATGTCGCTGGAGCGCGTGGCCCTGGGCTTTGGCTTGGCGGCGGCGGTGGGGATTCCGGCGGGTTTCATGATCGGACGGTTTGAGTTTTTGAGCCGCATGTTCAACCCACTGATCAGTCTGCTGCGCCCGGTCTCACCGCTGGCCTGGTTGCCGATTGGCCTGCTGGTGTTCAAAGGCGCCAACCCGGCGGCCATCTGGACCATCTTCATCTGCTCGATCTGGCCCATGATCATCAACACCGCTGTGGGCGTGCAGCGGGTGCCGCAGGACTACATGAACGTGGCCCGGGTGCTGAACTTGAGCGAGTGGAAGATATTCACCAAGATTTTGTTCCCCTCGGTGCTGCCCTACATGCTGACCGGCGTGCGCCTGGCAGTGGGCACGGCCTGGCTGGTGATTGTGGCCGCCGAGATGCTCACAGGCGGCGTAGGCATTGGCTTTTGGGTGTGGGACGAGTGGAACAACCTGAACGTCAAAAACATCATCATCGCCATTTTTGTGATTGGCATCGTGGGGCTGTTGCTGGAGTACGCCCTGATCAAAATCGCCACGGCGTTTACCTTTGAAGAAGTGAAAAGCTAACTTGCGGGACAGGCCAAGAGTTACACGCCGTGAACTTTGCTCTGTCCCCAACTGATTAAGAGGATCCCATGGAAAAGTACATCGAAATCTCGGGCGTTGAGCAAACTTTTCGGACCAAAAAGGGCCCGTTTTGCGCACTGCAAGGTATCAACCTGAACGTGGCCAAAGGTGAGTTTGTCGCACTCATCGGGCACTCGGGTTGCGGCAAGTCCACTCTCTTGAACCTGATTGCCGGGCTGACCCTTCCCACCCAAGGCCACCTGCTATGCGCCAACCGCGAGATTGCAGGGCCTGGCCCGGACCGCGCGGTGGTCTTTCAGAACCACTCGCTCCTACCCTGGCTCACCTGCTTTGAGAACGTGTACCTGGGCGTGGAGCGCGTGTTTGGCTCGGCCAACAAGACTACTGGCGCAGCGTCTGAAAATAAGGCCCAGCTGATGGCGCGCACCAACGCGGTGCTGGCGATGGTGGGTTTGACGGCTGCTGCCCAAAAACGCCCTGGCGAAATCTCGGGCGGCATGAAGCAGCGCGTGGGCATTGCCCGGGCGCTCGCCATGGAGCCCAAAGTGCTGCTGATGGACGAGCCCTTTGGTGCGCTGGACGCCCTCACCCGCGCCAAGCTCCAAGACGAGCTGCTGGAGATCGTGGCTCGAACCCACAGCACCGTAGTGATGGTGACGCACGATGTGGACGAGGCCGTTCTGCTGAGTGACAAGATCGTGATGATGACCAACGGGCCGAGCGCCACCGTTGGCGAAATTCTCTCAGTGGACCTGCCGCGCCCGCGCAACCGGGTCGCGCTGGCTGATAGCCCGCAGTACCTGCATTACCGCAAGGCCGTGATCGACTTTTTGTACACGCGCCAGGCGCATGTGGAAAAAGTGGCTTAGCCCGATCCCCTGCAACTTCTTGACACTTTGCGGGACGGACCAAGAGTTACACGAAGTGAAATTTGCTCGGTCCTCAACCATTTAAGGAAAAACCATGGACATGCGCGTCACCCCCAAGACCAAAATGAAGCTCGTGATGATCGGCAACGGCATGGCCGGTGTGCGCACGATTGAAGAGCTGCTCAAGATCGCCCCGGACCTGTACGACATCACGGTCTTCGGCGCCGAGCCTCATCCCAACTACAACCGCATCCTGCTCTCCCCCGTGCTGGCGGGCGAGCAGACGCTGGAAGAAATTGTGCTCAACGACTGGACCTGGTACACCGACCACGGCATTCGCCTGCACGCTGGCTGGAAAGTGACCGAGGTGGACCGGCTGAGTCGCCTGGTGCACGCTCAAAACGGCGATGGCGAGACCATGAGCGCCGAGTACGACCGGCTCCTGTTGTG
This sequence comes from uncultured Rhodoferax sp., assembly GCA_964492535.1. Taxonomy (GTDB): domain Bacteria; phylum Pseudomonadota; class Gammaproteobacteria; order Burkholderiales; family Burkholderiaceae_C; genus Rhodoferax. Next base: position 4,476 of record CAZBKX010000118.1, read on the forward strand.
CACCGGCTCCAACCCCTTCATCCTGCACATCCCCGGCAAAGACCTGGACGGCGTGATTGCCTACCGCGACATTGCCGACACCAACGCCATGATCGATGCGGCCGAACGCTTCAAACACGCCGTGGTGATTGGCGGCGGCCTGCTCGGGCTGGAAGCAGCCAACGGCCTGATGCTGCGCGGCATGACGGTGAGCGTGGTGCATGTGATGCCCACGCTGATGGAACGCCAGCTCGACACGGTGGCGGGCCGCATGCTACAAAAGTCTTTGGAAGACCGGGGTCTGAAGTTTTTAATGGGTGCACAAACCCAGGAACTGGTAGGCAATGCAGACGGTCGCGTCACCGCCATCCAGTTCAAAGACGGCACTGAGGTTCCGGCGGATCTGGTGGTGATGGCCGTAGGCATTCGCCCCAACACCGCCCTGGCCGAAAGCATGCGCCTGCATTGCAACAAAGGCATTGTGGTGAACGACACGCTGCAGACCAT
>CAZBKX010000119.1:0-4630 GCA_964492535.1 uncultured Rhodoferax sp.
AGTCAAATCAATCGACGAACTGAAGGCTCGTATCCTGAAGGGCATCGAAGAATTCAACTCCGCACCTGTCGTTTTCCGCTGGAATAAATTCGACCTCGGTCTGGCATGATATGTAATGCTATTGATGGAACTAACTACTAGTGATAAAAAATAGATAAATCCCGGCCAGGCGCAGGCTGAACCCTGGTTGCGGGGCAGTTCCCTAGAATCCCCCCCATGACCAAAACCCTGACCACCATCGCCACGCACAGTGGCACCTTCCATGCCGACGACGTTTTTGGCGTGGGCGTCCTGATGGGCGTTTTCCCATCGCACACCCTGATCCGCACCCGCAAACAAGCGCTGATTGACGGCGCTGACTACGTGGTGGACGTGGGCGGCACCTGGGACGCTGCTGGCGGCCGCTTCGACCATCACCAACGCGGCTTTGACGGCGCTCGCCCCGCCCATGAGGTGGACGGCACCACCGTGCCCGGCGTGGGCTACGCCAGCGCGGGCCTGGTGTGGAGTGCCTTTGGCCACGCGTATGTCAATGCCTGGGCCAGCGCCCAGGGTCAGACCCTGGACGAGCCCGCCGTGGCCGAGATCGTGCGATCCATCGACCATTCGCTGGTGCAATATCTGGATATTGTGGACACCGGTCAGGGCGATGTAGCGCCGGGCATCTTTGGCCTCTCAAGCCTGATTGCGCAACTCAACACCCATTGGCTGGAAGAAAAAGGCCTTGACCTGGCCGGCAAAGCACAGCTGCTGGAAACCCGTTTTCGTGAGGCCATTTCCATCACGCGCAAGTTTCTGGACCACGCCATCAGCAAAAAGATCGCGCAACTCCGCGCTGTGGAGACGGTGCGCAACGCGCCGCGCCTATTGGAGGGCCGGGTGCTGCACTTGGCCGAGGGAGGTATGCCCTGGACGCATGTGGTGGTGCATGAGATGCCCGGGGTGATGTTTGTGATCTACCCCGATTCCGAGGGCGACCAGTATCAGATCAAGACCGTGCCCGTGGAGGCGGGTTCGTTCACGGCCCGCATGGACCTGCCTGAACGCTGGGCCGGCTTGCGTGACGCGGAACTCGCCGCTGTGAGTGGGGTGGCCGACAGCGTGTTTTGCCATCTGAACCTGTTCATTGGCGGCGCCCGCAGCTTTGAAGGTGCCGTGCAGATGGCCGGGTTGGCACTGGCTGCGCGCACCTGACGTCGTCTTATTTTTTGACCCGTCTTCAGGCCAGTGGGCGCGACAGGTACACCCCCTCGCGTCCCACCACTGAGGTGCGTGCGGGCATGAGGATGGTGCAGTCGTCGCAGGGCGCGCGGACCTCGTGGGGGCCGTCGGTGGCAATCAGCTCGTCTTTGGCAAACACCTCAAAGCCCACGCAGGGCCGGGTGAAGGCAAAGTCCGGCGTTGTGATCACGTAGGTTTGCAGCAACTCAAAACGTCGCGCAGCCTCGTGTGCCACAGCCGGCTCCTGGGCCATCAGGCCAAAGTGGGCCAGAAAGCGCCGCGCCACATCAATCGCCACATCGCCGCTGGCCCTCAAAAAATGCTGGCCACACTCCACCACCATGGCCGCACCGCGTCCGCTTGTTTCACCAAAATGGTCGTGCTGGATCACGGGCGTACCCGATCCCAGCCCGCCGGGCATCACCAGATGCACGGCGGGCGTGCCAATGGCCAGCGCGGCCGCACTGTTGCGGGCAAAGGCGGTGTACACCCAGAACGGTGCCACATCCTGGCTGGTGGAGTGGATATCCAGCAAATGATCGGCCTGCGCCACCACCGGGCGCATCACACGGGCACGGCGCAACTCGGGGCTGTCCTGCAGGCCATCGAGCCACTCGTTGGACCAGACCCGGTTGAGGTTGTGCACGATCTGGCGGCTCTCAAAAGGCTGGGCCGGATCAAAGGTTTCATAGGCCTGCACATTGGCAAAGCTCACGGTGAGCGTGCCCACCAGCGGGCGCACACCGGTGTCCAGCAAATGGGTGGCCGCCACCATGCCGCAGAACTCGTTGCCGTGCGTCAGCGCGTTGATCAGCACGTGCGGGCCGGGGCGGCCCGACTCAAAGCGGTGCACATAGTCAATGCCCGTGTTGCCCTGGCGGTAAGCCGACAGGTCGCGCGGGAGCACTTCAAAGCGGCCTGCAGGGGCAAGGGTAGTTGTGGCAGGGGAGTGATTTTCAGACATGGGTGGTGCTCCGGGCGGTATGAATCCGGCCAATATAGAGCATGGTGCCCAGGCCCGTGCAAACAGGGGGGACAGGCGGGCCGATGGCGGGACCAGGGCCCGCCGCATCCCAACGAACACCTTCGCCCTCAGGCGTGTGCGGCCCGTGGCGGATAAGGGTAGTTCACCACCGAATCCAGCTTGGGGCGCACAGCCTCGCTCACCCCGTCGTCCAGCGCTGGCGCCAGGGCCGCATGCACCCCAAACGCCGGCCCCATCTCTGCCTGAATGCGCGCGATCCGGCAGGCGTACATCTCGGCCAGTGCGTTGTGGTGCTCGGCCGCCGCCTGGTGCTCCACCCGCCGTACATGGGCCTCTTCAAGGAACTCGCGCGACCTGCGGATGTGCGCGTCAGCCTGTCGCTCAAACAGAAAAAACCTCATGACGTCTCCCCTCCATGCGATCAGTGAACTGCACAAAAAACCACAGATTGACAGACCCGGCATCCTTTGTGCATCGGTCCAATGATCCGTGGAAATGGCAGGCGCGAATTGCGCCATATCAAGCCCGGGCACCGGGATGCCTTATGGCATGATGATTTGTAAAAACAAAGCTCCTGGCCGGCGTATCTATTGGATTTGTACGTAAAAAAGCATAGCAATGACCCTGGTGACTGTCTCCCAAGCGCAGTGGCCCACACGCGCTACGATGTAAAAACTCATTTCGTATCACCGTTTACCCCCCCATACGCCCATGCCGACCCCCCTGACCGTCACCCCCCAGCCCCGAGAGCGGCTGGACAAGCCCACGCTGATCTACCCGTTCGAGGCCCCGCCCGAGCCGGGCCGGGTGCTGGAGGTCGCGCCCGGCGTGGTCTGGATGCGCATGCCTTTGCCCATGGCGCTCAACCACATCAATGTGTGGGGCCTGGCAGATGAAGACGGCTGGGCCGTGGTTGACACCGGCATGCGCACCGATGAGACGCTGGCGGCCTGGCGCACGCTGTTTGCCAGCAGCGACGAGCAACGCCCGCTGACCCGGGTCTTTGCCACCCACATGCACCCGGACCACATCGGCATGGCCGGCTGGCTCACGCGCAAGTTCAAATGCCGCCTGTGGATGACCCGCATGGAGTACTTGAACTGCCGCGTGCTCACGGCGGATTCGGGCCGCGAGGCGCCGGCCGATGCCGTGATGTTTTACCGCCAGGCTGGCTGGAGCGATGCGGCCATAGAAAACTACCAGGCCCGCTTTGGCAACTTTGGCAAGTACATCCATGCCCTGCCCGACAGCTACCGGCGCATGGTGGATGGCGAGGAAATCCGTATTGGCGCCCACACCTGGCGGGTGATTGTGGGCACTGGTCATTCGCCTGAGCACGCCTGCCTGTATTGCCCAGACCTCAAGCTGCTGATCTCGGGCGACCAGGTGCTGCCCCGCATCTCGTCCAACGTGTCGGTGCACCCCGCCGAACCCGATGCCGACCCCATGCGGGAGTGGCTGGAGTCTCTGGACAAGCTTAAGCGCGAGGTGCCCGATGACGTGCTGGTTTTGCCCTCGCACAACGACTGCTTTCGCGGGCTGCACGCCCGCCTGGACTACCTGGCCGCGTCCCAGCACCGCACGCTGGACCGGCTGCGCAAAACACTGCAGGAGCCTTGCCGGGCCGTGCAGGTGTTTGTTGCCTTGTTTGGCCGCGTCATTGAGGAGACCGATGGCGGTTTGCTCAACCTGGCCACCGGCGAAAGTATCGCGTGCCTGAACTACCTGGTGCACCGGGGCGAGGTCCGGCGCACACTGGACGCGCAAGGTGTGGCCTGGTATCAAATGGCCTGATTGAAACCATCACAACAGGAGACTGCGATGCAGGAGACAGCGATGCCCCAGGATGCCCAAAGGCCGGTTGACCGCCTGATTTCGATCTATGCTGAAAGCCACCGCAACCCCACCAATGAGGTGATTCATTTCATTTGCGTACCGGTGATCGTGTTTTCATTTTTGGGCCTGATCTGGGCGCTGCATCCGTTGGCGGCGGTCGCGGTGACGCTGTTGTCGCTGGGGTATTACTTCACGCTCTCAGTCTCGTTTGGCGTGGGCATGTTGCTGATGTCAGGCGCCATGCTGTGGGTGCTGACGGTGTTGTCGCAGGCGCAGGTGTTGCCGGTTTCGGTCGGTGTGTTTGTGGTGGCCTGGATCGGCCAGTTCATCGGGCACAAGATCGAGGGCAAGAAGCCGTCTTTCTTTGATGACCTGCGCTTTCTTCTCATTGGCCCGCTGTTTGTGCTGAGCTTTCTGTACCGCCGCTTGCGCATCAGTTACTGAGTTCAATTCACGCGGCCACACTCACTGGGCCAGACAAGAATATCTGAACCCCCGATTTGGTGGCAATTTTGATACCATTGCCAGATGCGTGGTGTTATTGATACCCATGTTTTTGTAGGTGCCTGTATCGGAATAGGCTCCTCG
>CAZBKX010000120.1:0-2948 GCA_964492535.1 uncultured Rhodoferax sp.
TCGCGTTGACGCTGCTGCGTCAAGACCAGCAGTACCTCAAACGCAGCCTGCGAAGTCGCCGCAAAACTGCTGACCGCATCCCCGGTTACAGGGAATCTCTGTTGGGGCTGCAGGCTCGGGGGTAAATGCAATTGCCCTGCCAGATGAATCACCTCGTCCTCGCGTTGAATAGGTGGCAGTGCAAACCTCGAGCAGAAGTGGTCACGCCTTCACCTGAAGCGAGCGCCAGGCCGCCTGTTCGATGCTGGCGGCATCGACTGAAAAATGACGTCGCAGAGCGGACCGGGTGTCGCTGCGGCCAAAGCCGTCTGTCCCCAGCGTCTGATAAGTGCGCCCAAGAGGAAGGTAAGCGCGAATGCTCTCTGGGACGGCGCGCACGTAGTCGGTGGCGGCCACAATCGGGCCGTCCGTTCGGGCCAGTTGCGCGGTGATGAAAGGGGTTGCCGGATCGGCTGGATTCGACTGGCCTGCGCTTGCAGGCTCCGTCATGACAGCGTGGGCCTCGCGCGCCAATTCGCTCCAGCTCGTCACACTGATGACATGCGCCCCAATGCCGCGGGCCGCCAGAGCCTGCGCCGCCTTGATCACCTCGGTCAGGATCGCGCCGGAACCCATCAGGGTGACATATTTTGATGTTTTTGTGCTCTGGCCGGCGTTTTCATTGGGCGTATATGTTCCAAATTGATAGCATCCGGAAATCACTTGCGCATGGACCTCGGGCGGCAAATTGGGTTGCGCGTAGTTTTCGTTCATCAGGGTCAGGTAATAGAACACGTCTTTCTGTTCCAGCAGCATGTCGCGCATACCCTGGTCCATGATGACGGCCAGTTCACCGGAGAAGGCCGGGTCATAGGCCTTGCAATTGGGAATGGTGGCTGCAATCAGGTGGCTGCTGCCGTCCTGGTGCTGCAGCCCTTCACCGCCGAGTGTGGTGCGCCCCGACGTGGCGCCCAGCAGGAAGCCCCGCGCGCGCTGGTCGGCGGCAGCCCAGATTTGGTCGCCCACCCGCTGAAAGCCAAACATCGAGTAGTAGATGTAGAAGGGCAGCATGGCCAGACCATGCACGCTGTAGCTGGTGGCCGCGGCTGTCCAGCTGGCGATGGCGCCGGCCTCGCTGATGCCCTCTTCCAGAATCTGGCCGTCCATGGCTTCCCGGTAACTCAGCACGGAGCCAATGTCTTCGGGTGCGTAGCGTTGCCCCACGCTGGAGTAAATGCCCACCTGCTTGAACAAATTGGCCATGCCAAAGGTCCGCGCTTCGTCGGCCACGATCGGCACGATGCGCGGGCCCAGCACAGTGTCTTTCAGCAAGCCACCCAACATGCGTACAAAGGCCATGGTGGTGCTCATTTCTTTGCCGTCCGGCTGCAGTGCAAAGGCTGCATATTGGGCCAGTTCAGGGACGGGCACGGTTGCACACGCCGTATCGCGCCGTGGAAGGTAGCCGCCCAATGCCTGACGGTGCGCGTGCAGGTACGCCATCTCAGGGCTGTCGGCTGGGGGTTTGTAAAAGGCCAGTGAGGTCGCCTGTTCGTCAGTCAGGGGCAGGTTAAAGCGGTTTCTGAACTCGATCAGTTCCTTGCCGTCGAGTTTTTTCTGGCTGTGGGTGGTCATCTTGCCCTGGCCCGCCTTGCCCATGCCATAGCCTTTTTTGGTGTGGGCCAGAATCACGGTGGGCCGGCCCTGGTGGGCGGCAGCGGCAGCATAGGCGGCGTGAATCTTCACCAGGTCATGACCCCCGCGTTTGAGGTGGTCTATCTGGTCGTCGGTCATGCCCTGTGCCAGTTGGGCCAGGGCTTCGTTTTGGCCGAAGAAGGTTTCGCGGTTGTAGCGGCCATCTTTGGTGGCGAAGGTTTGCATTTGGCCATCCACGGTGTGCGAGAAAGCCTTGGCCAGGGCGCCGGAGGTGTCCCGGGCGAACAGGCCGTCCCAGTCGCTGCCCCAGATCAGTTTGATGACGTTCCAGCCAGCGCCTGCAAACAGCTTTTCCAGCTCATCAATGATGCGGCCATTGCCGCGCACCGGCCCGTCCAGGCGTTGCAAATTGCAGTTGACAACCCAAACCAGGTTGTCAAGCCCTTCCCGGGCTGCCAAGGTGAGTGCGCTCATGCTCTCGGGTTCGTCCATCTCCCCATCGCCAAACACGCCCCATACCTTGCGCGCCGAGCAGTCCAGCAGCTGCCGGTGGCTCAGGTAGCGCATGAAACGCGCGTGGTAAATGGAGCTGATGGGGCCAATGCCCATGGAGCCGGTGGGAAACTGCCAGAAGTCGGGCATCAGGTAGGGATGCGGATAGCTGCACAGACCCCGGGCACCACTGCCCGTCAGCGCGGCCGGGCTGGTTAACTCCTGGCGGTAATAGCTCAGGTCTTCTTCACTCAGGCGGCCTTCCAGGAAGGCGCGTGCATACACGCCGGGCGCACTGTGGGGTTGGAAAAATACCAGATCGCCTTTGTGCGTTGCGCCAGGCCGTTGATCGCGCGCATGAAAGAAGTGGTTGAAGCCAACTTCAAACAGGTCAGCCGCGCTGGCGTAGCTGGCGATGTGCCCGCCCAGGTCGCCATAGGCCTGGTTGGCTCGCGCCACCATGGCCAGTGCATTCCAGCGCATCAGGGAGGCCAGCCGTTCTTCAATGGCCAGGTCCCCTCCAAACGAGGGCTGCTCATTCACCGCAATGGTGTTGATATAGGGTGTGGAGAAGTCAGACGTCCAACCAATACGCAATGTACGAGCTTGTTGGGCCAAGGTTTGAAGCAAAAATCGTGCACGTTGTGGGCCGTGTGCGGCCAGCAGCGCGCTCAGGCTCGCTTGCCATTCGGCCGTTTCCTGTGGGTCAATATCAATAGGGTCTGCGGCGTCGCTTGGCGCGGGCAGGGAGGATTCATTGTGAGTGGGGATCTGAAGAGGTGAAGTCATGAGGCAAACTTTAAGCAAAATTTGCCAGCAGA
>CAZBKX010000121.1:0-1853 GCA_964492535.1 uncultured Rhodoferax sp.
AACAACCGCCCCGTGGATCTGTGGACAACTCGACGGCGAGTTGCCCACAAGCCCCACCGAGCTCTGCTACTACATTCTATTTTTCAATGCAACTTCCACACGAAACGACGAAGGGCCATCAACAGGCGCTTGATATTCTTGCGCAAACTATCAAGGAAGACATGCCAACATGGCTCATCCAGGTGAAACGCCACGATCAAGAGCTATATGAGGCAGATAATGACTATTGATCCTCTCGTGTGAGAGTTTGAGCTTCCCAGTCAATCGGCCGTCGAGCTGTTTAACCCGAATGCGGCCGCTGGCGAATACCCGCTTCCGCTGCTCAAGAGACGGCCAAATCAAAAAATCACGCCTGGAATTCGAATGACCGCTTTCTCATGAGCGATTGAAAATTGAATGTCAGCTCTGTCTTTTGATGGATGACGGCTTTGGGCACCTTGCAGAACTTGGCCAAGGTCGGCTTTACTGCCGGAGAAATCCTGTGCTTGCACTTTCCTGCCGTCGGCTCACAGTTGGACTCCTTTAATCAACCAGGAGTCCATCATGGAAAACTCATCTGAGCACGTTCAGCACGCACCTTGGAACAAGGGTGTGATCGTCGGGCAAAAATCGCCGTTCAACTTGAAAGAGCTCTGGGCTATCCGTGTCCGTCTTCAACTTCAACATCGGGTTCGTGAGCTCGCCATGTTCGGCTTGGGACTCGACAGCAAACTACGGGCTTGCGATTTGGTCAAGATGCGGGTGCGCGACATCTGCCATGGCGAACATGTTGCGCCGCGTGCCACCGTGATGCAACAAAAAACCTCGCGGCCTGTTCAGTTCGAAATAACGCAGCCAACCCGAGATGCTGTCAGTGAATGGATCAAGGTGGCCAAACTTGGCCAGGACGACTACTTGTTCCCCAGCCGCATACATGAGTCACCCCATATCGGAACCCGCCAATACGCCCGCATTGTGGATTCATGGGTGACAGAGATTGGATTGAATCCGTCGGAATATGGAACCCATTCGATGCGCAGAACCAAGGCATCCTTGATCTACCGGCGCACAAAAAACTCATCCGCCGTGCAACTGCTACTTGGACACACCAAATTGGAGAGCACCGTGCGCTACCTGGGCATCGAGGTCGATGACGCTTTGGAAATGGCCGAGCAGACCGAGATTTGATTGACCAGCAGCTTTAGACCGCAACCGAGTGAGCAGACAGGCTGACCTGTAGCCGTTCGCGCACTGCTCGAAAAATGGCCGCTAGGTTGTCCATGCTGGGGTTGCCGGTGGGCGACAACATTCGATGCAAACTCTTGCTCGGCTTGGCGGTCAGCGTTGCGAGTTGCTCGAAACCGATGGTGGCGTTCACCAAGTCACGCAAAATCAGTCGAGCTGTTTCCGGCTCACCATTGAGAAATAGTGTCGCAGCCTCATCAAGCAGCGCCTGCGCAAATGAAGCGTCGCTCTGCACACGCTGGATGACGGTTTCTTTAAAATTTCTGGTCAATGCCATTCTGTTACCCCTTGTGCTTGCTGCCTGATTTGGCAGTTATCGCCTTTTTGCGAGCCTTGTACTCAACCAACAATGCCTTGGCTTTATCGATGTCCCGCTGCTGACCGCGTTTGGTTCCACCACCGAACAGGACGATGAGCGTGTCGCCATCTTTGGCGAGATAAATCCGGTAGCCTGGTCCCCAGTCAATGACATATTCACCCATGCCGTCAAACCACTTAATGCTGGACGTATTGCCCAAAGTCATTCGAAGTTTGGCAACGGTCACCTTGGCTGCAGCCTGCGCCGACAGGCTGTCAAACCATTGCTTGTACGGGTTGGATGCATCCTCACGGATGTACTCTTCGACTTT
>CAZBKX010000122.1:0-5468 GCA_964492535.1 uncultured Rhodoferax sp.
CCTGATTGGCCTTGCCCTGGCGTGCCAGAGCGCGCTCGTGCGCAGCTGTACAACGCGCCCGAATGACAGCCGTGGACTCCCCCGGGGCGGCGTGCATCAGGTCGGCAGGCAGCACCGCAGGCACTTCAACGTGCAGGTCAATGCGGTCAACCAAGGGGCCGCTGAGCTTGCCCTGGTAGCGGCTCACCTGGTCTGGCGTGCAGCGGCAGGCCTTTTGCGATGAACCCAGATAACCACAAGGGCAAGGATTCATGGCACCAATCAGTTGAAAACGCGCAGGAAACTCCGCCCGGCGCGCCGCCCGCGAGATGGTGATCGAGCCTGACTCCAGAGGCTCCCGCAGGGCCTCCAGCGCGCTGCGGGGGAACTCCGGCAATTCATCCAGAAACAGCACGCCCTGGTGAGCCAGTGAAATTTCGCCCGGCCTTGGGGGCGAACCACCGCCCACCAAGGCGACCGCACTGGCCGTGTGGTGGGGACTGCACGTGGGCCGTTGCCCCCAGCGGTCCAGCGAAAAACGCCCACCCAGGCTGGCCACCGCCGCACTTTGCAAGGCCTCCAGGGTCGACATGCCGGGCAGAAGGCCGGCAAAACGATGCGCCAGCATCGACTTGCCCGACCCCGGCGGCCCCATCAGCAGCAAGCTGTGGCGGCCCGCCGCTGCAATTTCCAGGGCGCGCTTGGCACCGGCCTGACCCTTGACGTCGGCCAGATCAGGATAGACCTGCGCGTTGACTTGCTGGCTGGGGGCTACCCGTTGCCAGCCGGTGGAGGGCTCCGGGGGCGACGCATCAGAGCCCTGAGGCAAAAAGTGCCGCACCACATCCAGCAAGTGCCGGGCACTGTAGACGTGTGCGTGCGGCACCAGCGCGGCTTCTTCGGCGCTGCCGGGCGGCAACACCAGCCGGGTCACCACCTGCCCGGCGTGCAAGGCCAGGCTCATGGCCAGCGCGCCTCGCACCGGCCTCAATTCGCCCGACAGAGACAGCTCGCCGGCAAACTCATGCCCCGCCAGGCGGGAGGCGTCGATCTGCCCGCTGGCGGCCAGGATGCCCAGCGCGATGGGCAAATCGAAGCGTCCGGAATCCTTGGGCAGGTCGGCCGGCGCGAGGTTGACCGTGATGCGCTTGTTGTGGGGAAACTCCAGGCCCGAGTTCTGGATGGCTGAGCGCACCCGCTCGCGCGCCTCCTTCACCTCCACATCCGCCAGCCCGACCAGCATGAAGCTGGGCAGGCCGTTGGCCAAATGAACTTCCACGGTCACTGCAGCGGCATCGAGCCCCAGCAGTGCACGGCTTTGCACCAAAGACAAACTCATGGCTACCCCTCCAAAATGGTGCGCAAACCGGATGTGGCACCGACTTAAAATGCACCAAGATAGTGCAATATGGTTTTATATACAGTTATCTTACCGCAACAGGATGAAAGACAACTTCACTGGTACGGCAGCGTCTGACTCAGTTATTGGCATGGTTTGTGCTTTTTGACATTCATTCTTTTTGTCCCTTTGAACCATCCGGAGTAATTTATGAAACTGAAAGCAACATCCACTCTCGCCCTGACCGCTTTGCTGGCCTCCATGCCTGTGCTGGCTCAAACTGCAGCGCCCGCGCCGGATTACACAGTTTCGTTTAACGCGGGCGTCACCACCGATTACCGCTTCCGGGGCATTGCACAAACATCCACCAAGCCCGCGTTGCAGGTGGGTGCAGACTTCACCCACAAGGACGGCTTCTATTTGGGCGCCTGGGGCTCCAACGTCTCGTGGATCAAGGACTATGTGGGCGCCACCAAAGGCTCGCTTGAAATTGACCTGTACGGCGGCTACCGCGGCGACACCGGCATGGGTGTGACCTACGACGTGGGCTTGATCACGTACCAGTACCCCAGCAACACCGCCGGTCAAGTGCCTGGTTTCGTTAGCGCAAACACTACAGAAATTTATGGCGCCGTGACCTACAACATCGTGACCGCCAAATACAGCCGCAGCCTGACCAACTTCATTGCCAACGCCAACAGCAAGGGCAGCCAGTACTTAGAAGTGGCCGCCGCGTTTGACCTCGGCAATGGTTATTCGGTTACGCCCCGTATTGGCCACCAGTGGGTCGCGAACGTGCCGGGTGATGCGGGTGACTACACCGACTACGCCGTTACGCTGGGCAAAGACTTTGGCAACGGCCTGAGCGGCTCAGTGGCAGCCGTTGGCACAAACGTCAAATCAAAGCTTTTCTACACCGACAGCAAAAGCAGATTCTTGGGTAAAGACGCGCTGGTTGTCAGCGTGAAATACAGCTTTTGATCACCACTTGATTTGAGAACTGGAGCACGTATGAAACTCGTCACTGCGATCATCAAACCCTTCAAGCTGGACGAAGTGCGCGAAGCACTCTCGGCCATCGGCGTGCAGGGTATCACCGTCACTGAAGTCAAGGGCTTCGGGCGTCAAAAAGGTCATACCGAGCTGTACCGCGGTGCAGAGTATGTGGTGGACTTTTTGCCCAAGGTCAAAATTGAAGCTGCCGTTGCCGACGAACTGGTTGACCAGGTCATCGAAGCCATCGAAGGCGCTGCGCGCACCGGCAAGATCGGTGACGGCAAGATTTTTGTATACAACCTTGAACAGGTCGTTCGCATCCGCACCGGTGAAACCGGCAAGGAAGCGCTGTAACGCGCCCGCTCCATTTTGATGAGATCACACACATGAAAAAACTTCTAGCCTCTCTCGCGCTGGGCTTGGGTCTGTTGGTTGGTGGCACTGCCGCCTTCGCCCAGTCACCCGCTCCAGCAACTGTGGCCGCGTCTGAAGCTGTTGCCGCACCCGCTGCACCAGCCGAAGCCAAACCGGCCGATGCGGTGGCACCCGCGGCGGCTGTTGCAGCCCCCGCGGCAGCTGCGGTACCTGTGCCCGTACCCAACAAAGGCGATACCGCCTGGATGATGGTGGCCACCTTGCTGGTGATTCTGATGACCGTACCGGGCCTGGCCCTGTTTTACGGTGGTCTGGTTCGCTCGAAAAACATGCTTTCGGTGCTGATGCAGGTCATGGTGACCTTCTCGCTGATCGTGGTGCTGTGGTTCGTTTACGGCTACAGCCTCGCCTTCACGGAAGGCAACGCCTTTATCGGCGGACTTGACCGCTTGTTCATGAAGGGCGTCTGGGACAACGCCGCAGGCACGTTCGCCAATGCGGCCACGTTCAGCAAGGGCGTCTACATTCCCGAGATCATCTTTGCAGCCTTCCAGGCAACTTTTGCCGGCATCACGGGCGCCCTGATTGTGGGTGCTTTTGCCGAGCGCATGAAGTTCTCTGCCGTGTTGATGTTCATGGTGTTGTGGTTCACATTCTCCTATGCGCCCATCGCGCACATGGTCTGGTTCTGGATGGGACCTGACGCCTACTCCACGGCCGAAGTGGCTGCCGAAATGACCGCCAAAGCGGGCCTGATCTGGCAACACGGCGCACTCGACTTCGCTGGCGGCACCGTGGTGCACATCAACGCAGCGGTGGCTGGCCTGGTGGGTGCGTACATGGTGGGCAAACGAATCGGTTATGGCCGCGAAGCCATGGCACCTCACAGCCTGACCTTGACGATGGTGGGCGCATCCCTGTTGTGGGTGGGCTGGTTTGGCTTCAATGCAGGCTCGGCTCTGGAAGCCAACGGCTTTGCAGCACTGGCCTTCATCAACACCTTTGGCGCAGCAGCTGCTGCGGTTCTGGCTTGGTGCCTGGGTGAAGCCCTGATGCGCGGCAAAGCGTCCATGCTCGGTGCAGCTTCGGGTGCAGTGGCTGGTTTGGTGGCCATCACGCCTGCTGCCGGCAACGTCGGTATTGGTGGTGCACTGGTCATTGGTGCGGTGTCTGGCTTTGCCTGCCTGTGGGGCGTGAACAGCCTGAAGAAAATGCTGGGTGCAGATGATTCGCTGGACGTGTTCGGCGTGCACGGCATCGGCGGCATTGTGGGCGCACTGCTCACCGGCGTGTTCAACTCGCCAGCGCTGGGTGGCCCAGGCTACGTGGCAGATTGGGTGACAGTGACCATGGTGACTGCTACTGACTACTCCATCGCGTCCCAGGTCTGGATTCAGGCCAAGGGCGTGTTGATCACCCTGTTGTGGTCGGGCGTGGTGTCTGTCATCGCGTTCAAGATCGTGGACCTGACCATCGGTCTGCGTGTGAGCGAAGAAGACGAGCGCGAAGGCCTGGACATCACCTCGCACGGCGAGACTGCCTACAGCCGCTAACCGACCTGCGACCTCTGGCTGCCGCCAACGGCAGCCACACATCCAACCACCCGCGCCACTGGCCCGGGTGGTTTTTTATGCCGGGTCGGCCGTGCACAATCGCCAAATAGGAGATCAGCCGACATGACCTGGACAACCGTTACCACCGCGCCCAATGAGCTGGGCGAATCCCCCTTCTGGCATCCACAGGAACGCCGGCTTTACTGGGTCGATATTCCGGGGCGAAAAATCCTGCGCACCCGCCCGGGCGACGCCATCGTCGACACCTGGGCGCTGCCCAGCGAACCCGGCTGCATGGCGCCCGCCAAAAACGGCGGATGGGTCATTGCCCTGCGCCATGGCGTTTTTCGCGCCCATACCTGGGGTGGCCCGCTTGAACACATCGCCACACTGGACTACGACGCCCGGTACATGCGCGCCAATGATGGCAAATGCGACCCGCAGGGCCGCTTTTGGGTGGGCACCCTGGACGAAACCAAAACGGCACGCAACGCCGCCCTGTACTCGGTCAACAGCCACCCCCTGGCCAACGCGCCTGACCGCTCCGCCAGCAGCACCGCTGTGATTGAGCGCCACACCGACCCGGCCATACTTCCGGTGACCACTGCCAACGGCCTGGCCTGGAGCCCCGATGGCTGTACCCTCTATTGGGCCGATACCGCCAGCCATCGCATTGACGCCTGGGATCTGGATATAGCAACAGCGCGCATCTCGGCGCGCCGCACCTTCGTTGAGTTCCACCCCAAACCTGCAGACTGGCAGTTTGATGCAGCGCCCGGCAACCAAGGCTATGGCGGTCGCCCGGACGGTGCGGCAGTCGACGTCCAAGGCAACTACTTTGTCGCCATGTTCGAAGGTCGGCGTGTCTGCCAATTCTCCCCCGAAGGCACCCTGCTGGCCGAATGGCCCACGCCGGTGCAGTGCCCCACCATGCCCTGCTTTGGTGGCGATGACCTGCAAACCCTGTTCATCACCAGCGCCCGCCACCACCGCAGCGCCCAGGAGTTGGAGGCGTTCCCGCTGTCGGGTTGCGTGTTCTCCATGCGCGTGGACGTGCCTGGTCTGTCAGTGAACTTTTGGGTCGACTAAATTTTTGCACCGCCCCAGTGCAAAAAATTCAAACCAGGCTCGCCTGCAGCCCCTTAACATCCGCTCCACCTCTTTAAGTCTGCACACCATGGATTCCTTGCTCAAGACCTTTACTGACCGCATAACTGCTGCCGCCG
>CAZBKX010000123.1:0-2932 GCA_964492535.1 uncultured Rhodoferax sp.
GGGTTCCACGTTCATGAGGGCCGAGTTGCCGACGACGCCTCGCCTGGGCAGCACGGTGAACACGATGGTGAGGGCGGTATCCCAGCGGAACAGGGGCGCGATCCGTTCCCGCCCGCTCCCGGCACATGCCGATGCGCAGCCAGTAACTTCCAAATCAATAGCTGGCTGTGTCGATTTGACGCTGGAAAGTGGCCCATCTGATGGGAAATCCGGCGTGGTGCGGGAAACCGGGGCAAGACCAGGCGCTTGCGCCAGGCCCTTTGGCGCTTTGACCCTTTGGTCCTTTGGGCCTTTGACGCGACCTTGCCCATCGCGCGCATTGAGCCTTGAAGAACAGCTCTGCGGCTTCACCTGCCTCGGGGTGTGAATGGGTTTGGACCTTGAAAGCTGGCCATGGAAATGACTCTGTTGTGGGTTTTGTGTATCGCCTTGATTGTGTTGGGGCTGGCGGGCACCGTGCTGCCCATGCTGCCGGGCACCTTGCTGGTCTGGGCTGGCATTGTGCTGGGCGCCTGGATTGACGACTTTGCCCGTGTCAGCGTCACCACCGTGGTGCTCATCAGCGTGCTGGGGGCGCTGGCGTGGGGCCTGGACTATGCCGCCGGACTCATGGGGGCGCAAAAAGCCGGTGCCAGCAAGCAGGCCCTGCTGGGCGCTGCGGTGGGCACGGTGCTAGGACTTTTCATGGGTCTGGTGGGCGTGCTGTTCATGCCCCTGGTGGGTGCTGCCGTGGGCGAGTATCTGGCGCGCAAGGACGAAACCCGCGCTGTCAAGGTAGGCCTTGCGACCTGGGTTGGCATCATGCTGGGGCTGATGGCCAAAGTGGTGCTTGCCTTCATCATGGTGGGCGTGTTTGCCGCGGCTTTGCTGATTTGACGACCCGTTCATTGCACGCACCGCCTACTGGCGAGACCGATTTCCGGCTTTCGCCATCCGCCACTGGCTCAACCGCATTGAAGAGGCCCCATGTCCTTGTTTGAACGCCTGGCCGCCCTGATTCCCGGACAGTGGGAAAAGGTCATTGTCACTGCCTTGCTGATCGGCATGGCCTTGCTCGCGTCGCACCTCTGGGCACGCTATCTCTCGCGGGGCGCGATTTCGGCGGAGAAGCGCCGCCTCCACCTGGTCTGGGCGCGCAACATCATCTGGTTTGCGGCGTTGCTGGTCATCGTGTCGGTCTGGGCCTCCACGATCGCGGGTTTTGCGCTGTCGGTCGCGGCGGTGGCGGGTGCCCTGCTGATCGTCAGCAAAGAACTTGTGATGTGCGTCCACGGCTACCTGTATGTGACCGTGGTGCAGCCCTACAAGATTGGCGACGTGATCGAGTTCAACCAGTTGCACGGCCGTGTGGTCGATATCGACATGTTCGCCACCACGCTGGTGGAGCTTGACAAGGCCGGCCAGCGCACCGGCAAAGTGGCCGAGTTTCCCAACGGGCTGTTGCTCACCCACCCGCTGATCAATTCTTCCCCCAACGGGGCCTACGCGCTGCACGCCATCCAGATTCCCATCCCCGAACGCGCCTCGCATGACCTGGACCGCATCGAAGCCGCCGCCCTGGCCGCCGCTGACCACGCGACCGCTGCCTGGAGCGAAGAGGCCATGACCCACTTCCGAAAGGCATCTGAAGAAAACTTCATCGCGCTTCCCTCCGGAAAAACCAAGGTGTCGTGGGACTTTTCAAACCCCGAGCACCTGGTGCTGGTGATCCGGGTGGCCTGTCCGGTCGGGCAGCGCGCCAAGGTGGAGCAGGCGGTGTTTCGCGACACCTGGCGCGCGCTCTCGCCGGCAAACCAGGCTTTGGCGCAAGGCCATTGAGCGCCCGGTTGTCGCACCGGCGGGCAGGCCAAGCGGATCAACGGGGTGTGGTGGCACGCTCGGGCTGCACGGCCGTGACCTCTGTGCGCGCAAACGCCTGCTGAGGCTCGGAAAAGTCCCACCGCTCGATCAGGCAGCTTTTGCCTGGCGGGGGCCCGCCGGGTGTGGCGGCCTCCAGCGTGGCCGTTGTATCGCCCCAGCGAAGCAGGTTGACCGAGTTGGGCACCCCGGGACGTGTGCGCGTGGATACGGCGGTGCCCGCCTGCACCACCCACAGCCGCCGCGCCAACCCGTGCAGCGACAGCGTGAAGGGCAGGTGGATGTGGCCGCCCAGCACAAGGTCCGCCCCGGCTTGTGCCCAGGCCCGCGCGGCATCCGCATGACCGCGCAGCAGGTTGGATGTTTCGCCAGCCTCGGGCACTGCCAGCGGCTGGTGCACCACCACCACGCGCAGTTGCTCCGGCCTGGCTGCGGCCAGCAGGCTGGCCACCCGCGCTATTTGTGCCCCCGATACCTCCCCGTGGCTGTGACGCCGCGCACGGGTGGTGTTGACACCCACAATGAGCCAGTCTGGCGAGACCGCGACGGGCTCCAGATCGGCCCCGAAAACCTTGGCGAAACGCGCATAGGGGCGGGTCAGCCGTGACCACAGGTCGAACAGTGCAATGTCGTGGTTGCCGGGGATGGCCAGAACGGGCGCACCCAGTCGGTCCACGAAGGTCTTTGCCGAGCGGAACTGCGCGGGCCGCGCGCGTTGTGTGATGTCGCCCGACAGCACCACCCCATCGGGCCGCTGCCGCGCGGCCAAGGCCACCAGTGCCTCGACCACCTGCGGCCGCTCGGTGCCAAAGTGGGTGTCCGACAGGTGCAGCAGCACACTCATGCCACACCCCCCGGCCCGTTGGCCGTGGCGGCTTCGCCAGGGGCCTGGAGCAGGTACAAGGGTTTGTCGAGCACACGGATGTCGATGGGTGAGCGCATGCGCGCCACCTCGCCGTCGAACGCCACCACCACCTCTTTGTGCCCGGGTGCCAGCCTGGGCCTGACCACCAAGTGGTGGAACTCAAAGCTCTCCACCCCGGCGGCCTCCCCCAGCCTGCCCATGGCCCCGTGC
>CAZBKX010000124.1:0-6978 GCA_964492535.1 uncultured Rhodoferax sp.
GCCGGTCAGGCGACTGGTTCAGCCGCGTTCGCCATCACGCCCCGGTGCGGTTTGCCGCCGCTTGCGGGCTGGCCGTTGCCGTGCTGGGTCTGGTCAGCCATGGCGATACGTTTGGCAGTGGCTACACCCATACACGTGCCATGCTGGAAGGCAACGGAGATGCGGCACCCTTTTACGTGCTGCTCAAGTTCATGGCCACCTGGATCACGGCCTGGGCGGGTGTGCCAGCCGGCATTTTTGCGCCTTCCCTGGCGATTGGTGGCGCGCTGGGCAACGACATTGCGCAGTTGACTGCCTACGCCAATGCGCCCACCCTCATTGCGCTGGGCATGGCCGGGTTTCTGGCTGCGGTGACCCGCGCGCCTTTGACCGCCTTCATCATTGTCATGGAAATGGTGGATGGTCACGCGCTGGTGCTCAGCCTGATGGCCACCGCGCTGGTGGCCAGCAGTGTGTCGCGATTGATCAGCGCGCCGCTTTACACCTCACTGGCCGAACTGCAGTTGCAACGCCTGCCGCCCAAGAACTCCTGACCACGTGCCTGCAAAAAAAAGGAGCCCCGAAGGGCTCCAAACTCGTTTTGCCAACCCCGTCGCTGAACAGGCTTAACCACTTCATTGTATTTGCTCAAATGCAACGAGTCATTGGGGATTTCCCTTGTTGACCTATCTGGCACTGGCCGCGTTGGCTAAATCCATTGAGTCAACTGCTCTGACATCTGCAACAAAAGGTGCCACAACCATTGGCTGAAGCTGGCGCAGAAGATCGTGGCTGCAACGCCCAACAAGGCAGAAACCATCAGTGCCATTCCATCTCTGAACATCCAGCCCAAGCTGAGTAAAACCAGACTCAGGCTGGGCAGAATATTGCCAAAAGGAACGGGCAGGAAGATCAGAAACCCCATCGCTCCGATCCACAACGCCCAGGCCGCGTTGGTGCGCGCATGCGTTAACCCGTGCCAGCGCGGCTTGAGCCTGCGCTCAGCCTGGCCGTAAAGCCAGGCCAGTGATAGCAGGCAGCGCAGGGTCCAGCGGGCGTTGAGGGTGATGCGGCCCAGCCGCTGCGGCAGGCTTGTGGTTTCCAGTTGGCGCGCCCAGCGCCAGGCCAGCGCAACAATACCGAAACTCAGCACGGTGCCTGCGCCGGCTATGGGCAGCACTGTAAAAACGGCCAGCAGCAGCAAGACAACAGATGTCGAGGCTTCGCCATGCAAACGCAGCAGCGCCTGCAGGTCAACGGTGATCGGACCGGCATCCCTGCCAGGTCCACCCGGTAAAGGCGTTTGGGTTGCCTGCGCCGCTTGGGAAAAAACGGCTGAAAGTGGAGTAATCCTGGCCATGGTGTTCAGTCAGGGGGTTATCGACGCGGGTCCGAGGGCAGTCGCAACTTGGCCAGCAGCAAGTGCCCGCTGGATGCAATGGCCAGCAGCAGCAGCATCACGACCGCCCAGACGAACCACAACAAAGGTGCCACCCAACCCAATACAGGCGCGAGCCACGGGGTGGCAACCGTCAGCAACTCCAGTGCCCACGCCATCACGGCTTTGATGGGCTCAAGCCATGCCGGGTCCACCCAAAGGCTTAGCCACGCGGGCATGGGCCATTGGCTGATGGTCTGCAAGCCGCCCACGGCCTGGTCCGCTGATCCCGCCAGCCAGTTGGCCAGCGACGCCATCGCGGCGATGATGACTGTCCACAACAAGGCGACCAAACCGGTGCCTGCCCATATCAAAAATTTCATGCTTGGTGTACCCGTCAAAACGATTCAGCAGGGTTGTCGGGCAACTATTTGCCTGACCTGAATGCGGCACTATTTTCGGGTGGGCGGTCTTTGCCAGCCTCCGCCGAGAGGGCAATGCCCTCATGCGGCTTCTGGACTTGGGGCTGGCTGGCTCAGGGGGCCTGCAAGGGGCTCACTTCGGACTTGACGCGGCGGTAGTCCCACCAGGGCAGGACCTTGCGCATGGGCAATATGTCGCCGCTATTGAGCGCACTATGCCCGGGAATGGTCGCAATATGGGCTTGCCACGCCGGGGTTTTCAGCAGCTTCAACAAGGCCACAATGCCGGGTTGTTCCAGAGCCGACTTGAGGCACACCAGGTGGTAGCGCTCAGCCGCCAATGGAACAAAGTCCAGTCCGGCGCGCTGCGCAGCGGCGGCAATGCCCATGCCTGCGTCGGCCTGTCCGGCGGCCACGGCGTGCGCCACGGCCGCATGCGACGGTTCGGTGTGCTCATAGCCTGTGATGTCAGAGGCGATCAGCCCACACTGGGCCAGCAATTCATCCAGCACCACCCGGGTGCCGGTGCCCAGGGCCCGGTTGGCAAAACGGGCGCCGCGCTGCGCCAGATTGCTCAAGGAATGCAGTGCCAGGGGGTTGCCTTTGGCCACCATCAGCCCTTGGGTGCGCTGGGCGAAACCAATGATCTTGTGCTGACCCGGTTGCAGCAGCGGCTTGTAGGTGCGCTCGGTCAGGGTCTTGTTGCTGGTGTTTTGCAGGGTATGAAAGCCTGCCATCACGCAGCGCCCTTCATTGAGCGCGCGAATCGCGTCCACGCTGCCAGTGAAGCGAATGTCCAGGTGCAAGGGGCTATGGCCCAGCTCCCGCGCCTGCTGCAAGGCATGCTCACGCAGGGCGGACAGGGCGTCGTCATGGCTGGCGTACAAGGTGACGACGTGCACCGAGTCATCAAACGCCTGGGCAAAGCTGCGCTCCAGTTCACCGCGCAGGGCCTCAATTTGCGGGGCGAGGCGGGCTTGCGCCTGGCGCTCGGCCCACATCAGCTTGGCGCCAAAGGTGGTCAGCCGGGCGGACTGGCCCTTCTCCCACACCACCAGCTCGTTGCCCAGCTCGTTTTCCCAGCGCTTGAGCTCGCCCCACACATGGCGGTAGCTCAGGCCAAGAGCTCGGGCACCGCCAGAGATCGAGCCCTGGGAGCTCACGGCCTGCAGCAAATCAATCAAGGGGTTGCGCACGAGGGCCGGGGTGCTGTCACGCGAGAGGGTGTAATGGAATTGAAGCCTATGCACGGCGTTTCATATCGCTGGTGATTGATCTGATGGCTACGATACCGCAACTTATGAACTCACTGTTTGAGAGCGTCCGCACCGCGCTGCAACTCATCTTTTCTTTTGACCCTGCCTTGCTGGCCATTGTGGGCCGGTCTCTGGCTGTGAGCGCCACGGCGTGCCTGATCGCCTGTGCGGTGGGGTTGGTGTTGGGCGCCTGGCTGGGGGTGGCCCGGTTTGCGGGACGCGGTGTGGTGCTCACACTACTCAACACCTTTCTGGCCGTGCCCTCGGTGGTGGTGGGGTTGGTGATTTATTTGCTGCTGTCACGCACCGGGCCCTTGGGCTTTTTGGGCTGGCTCTTTTCGTTCAAGGCCATGGTGCTGGCCCAAGCCGTGCTGGTGCTGCCGGTGGTCACGGCGCTCACGCGCCAGGCGGTAGAAGACGCGGAAAACACCCACGGCGAACAATTGCGCTCACTCGGTGCAGCCCCGCTGATGCGCAGCCTACTGCTCGCCTGGGACGAGCGATACGCCTTGCTCACCGTGGTGATTGCCTCGTTCGGGCGGGCCATCTCCGAGGTGGGGGCCGTGATGATTGTGGGCGGCAATATTGATGGTTTCACCCGTGTCATGACCACGGCTATTGCGCTGGAAACCAGCAAGGGCGATTTGCCGCTGGCCCTTGGTTTGGGTTTGATCCTGCTCGCTGTGGTCCTGCTGCTGAATGTGCTGATTGCGCTGGTGCGCCGCTGGCGCGAGGGCGCGGAGATCAATGAAACCGCCACCCGCACGCTGGGGGCGCCCGCGTGACGCCGGTGTTTCAGTTGGCCGATGCCAATGTGCATTTTGGTCGCCCGGCCAAGGCCGTGCGTGCTTTGTCGGATGTGTCGCTGAGCATCGCGCCAGGAGAGCGCGTGGCTCTGGTGGGGGCTAACGGCTGCGGCAAAAGCACCTTGCTGCGCCTGCTGCATGGCCTGGCCCTGGCCACGGCCGGACAGGTGACGCGCGACCCGTCCCTGCGCCAGGCCATGCTGTTCCAGCGGCCGCATTTGTTGCGCCTGTCGGTGCAGGGCAATATCGCTCTGGGCTTGTGGTTGCGTGGCGCGCGCTGGCGCGAGGCCCTTGCGCAGGCGCTGGTGGCGCTGGAGCGCGTAGGCCTGCGCGACCAAGCGCCGCGCCCTGCTCGCAAGCTCTCGGGCGGGCAGCAGCAGCGTGTGGCGTTGGCGCGCGCCTGGGCTCTGCATCCGCAGGTGCTGCTGCTGGACGAGCCCACGGCCAGCCTGGACCCCCACGCCAAGCGCGAGGTGGAGGCCCTGATTGAGGAATTCTCGAACTCATCCAGCCACAGTGGCTCCGCCCGCATGACGCTGGTGTTTGCCAGCCACAACCTGGGACAGGTCAAGCGGCTGGCGAGCCGGGTGATTTACCTGGAGCAGGGCCGGGTGCTCGCCGATTTGCCAGTGGAAGATTTTTTTGGCGGGACGCTGTTGCAAACGCATTACCCGGCAGCCCATTTGTTTATCAAAGGAGAACTGGCATGAACGTCACTGTCCCACCCGGACCAACCTCATTCAACCCCGTTTTTAAGGTTTTCAGGCCTCTGGCCGGCGTATCTATTAGGTTTTCACTTGCTTTTTTAGTAGCATCATCGGCCCTTGCCTCGGGGGCTCAGGCCCAGTCGATTGTGGTGGCGTCCACCACATCCACCGAGCAATCAGGTCTGTTCACCTATTTGCTGCCGGAGTTCAAGAAAGCCAGCGGGATCGACGTCAAGGTGGTGGCACTGGGCACCGGTCAGGCCATCGACATGGGCCGCCGGGGCGACGCCGATGTGCTGTTTGTGCACGACAAGGTGGCCGAAGAAAAAGTGGTGGCCGAGGGCTTCGCGGTTAAACGCATGGAGGTGATGTACAACGACTTTGTACTGATCGGCCCCCGGGCCGACCCCGCCAAAACCAAAGGCAATGACATTGTGGAAGCTCTCAAGAAGCTGGCGCAAGGCAACAACGAGTTTGTTTCGCGTGGCGACAAAAGCGGCACGCACGCTGCCGAGTTGCGCTTCTGGAAGACTGCCGGCATGGACGACAAAAAGGGCACGGGCTACAAGGAATGCGGCTGCGGCATGGGCCCGGCGTTGAACATCGCCTCCAGCACGGGCGCCTATGTGCTGGCCGATCGGGGCACCTGGCTTAATTTTAAAAACCGCGGCGACCTGGCCGTGCTGGTGGAGGGCGACAAGCGCTTGTTCAACCAATACGGCGTGATGCTGGTCAACCCCGCCAAGCACCCGCATGTCAAGGCTGCTGACGGTCAGAAGTTTGTGGACTGGCTGACCACCAAGCCTGGCCAGGACGTGATTGCCAGCTACAGAATAGGTGGCGAGCAGCTGTTTTTCCCGAACGCGGGGAAGTGAGCGGCGTTGCCGATCTGATCAAAAGAGCCCCAGCTTGTTCTTGTGCAGCGCACTAACCTCATCTCGTCGCTTTCACAGTTCTTTTTTCAGTATTTATGATATTTTCGGCCTCTGGCCGGCGTATCAATTCGGTTTTAACAATCAATTTTGATAGCTATTGTGGCGCATCATCTGGCGGACCTGAGTTCCTCTGGATGAGAGTCAAAGCCGCGTGCTGGTCTGTGAGTAACTGAAACAGGGCAAAAACGGGCGCGGGCATGTTGCGCGGGTCACTGGTGCTCTCCAGAGCTTGCCAAGTGCGCGACTGCAGGCCGCCCCGGCTGCCCGGCTGCACCGGATAGCCCATCAAGGTTGCAGCCTCGACCTGGCTGAGTCCCGCGTTCAAGCGGGCTGCTTTCAGTTCGTCGCCGCTGGGGGAGTGCAGATCCAGGGGTGTGATTTTTGTCATGGGTGGCTGGCTTGGGTATGAGTATGGATACAAAGGGCTTGCCCTGATTATTCCGCGCCGCCGCTTAGCTGCCCAGAATGGCGACGCCTTTGATTTGGGCGTAAACCTGCAGGCCTTCTTTCAAGCCGAGGCCATCAAACGACTTGCGCGTGACCCGTGCCAACAGTGATGTGCCTGCAGCGTCCAGCCCGACGATGACCTGGCCGGGTCCATCAACGGACCAACTTGTGACCCGCGCGGGCAAGATGTTCAGGATGCTGGTGTGGGATTGCGGGCTCAGCGTCAGGCTCACGTCCCGCGCCTGCACCCTGATGCGCAGCGCCTGGCCTGGCTGTAGCGCTTGCTGGGGCACGCGCAAGCAGCCGCCTGCAAATTCTGCCAGCGTCAAATGGTAGGCCGGCTCATGCTCGCTCACCCGCGCCAGGATGACGGCGCTGGCGGTGTCGCCATGGGCCAGTGGCAGGTCCAGCCGGGTCAGCATTTCCGCTGTGGGGCCGCTGGCCCGGACACGGCCGGCCTCCAGCAGCACCACATGGTCGGCCAAGCGCGCCACCTCGTCGATAGCGTGACTGACATACACCATGGGAATGGCCAGCTCCATCTGCAGGCGCTCCAGGTAGGGCAATATTTCGGCCTTGCGGGGGGCGTCCAGTGCGGCCAGCGGCTCGTCCATCAGCAGCAGGCGCGGGCTGCTGGCCAGGGCGCGGCCAATGGCCACGCGCTGGCGCTCACCGCCCGAGAGTTCATGGGGCCAGCGCTGCAGCAGGTGTTCAATGCCTAGCAGGGCCACGGCACGGTCCCAGCCGTGGCGGCGCTGGTGACGTGGCGTGCGCTTGAAGCCATAGGTCAGGTTGTCTTGCACGTTGAGGTGGTCAAACAGGCTGGCTTCCTGAAACACATAGCCCAGCGCGCGCTGGTGCACGGCTCGAAAAATGCCCTGCGCACTGTCTTGCCACAGCTCCCCGGCGATGCTGACCCGGCCTTTGGCCTGTTGCTCCAGCCCGGCCAAAATTCGCAGGCAGGTGGTTTTACCCGAGCCGGAGGCGCCAAACAGCGCGGTGATGCCGCAGCTGGGCAGCTGCAGGTCCACATCCAGGGTGAACTCGC
>CAZBKX010000125.1:0-4126 GCA_964492535.1 uncultured Rhodoferax sp.
TTCGAGGGCTCATCGAGAATCAACACGTTGCCACCGGAAATCAAGGTCTTGGCCAGGTGCAAACGTCCGCGCTCACCACCGGACAAGGTGCCCACCCGCTTTTGCTGGTCGGCGCCGTTGAAATTGAAACGACCGCAATAGGCCCGGCTGGCCATCTGGAACTTGCCCACGTTCAACATGTCGAGCCCGCCCGAGACGTCTTCCCACACGGTTTTTTCATTGGCCAGGTCGTCCCGATTCTGGTCGACAAACGCCATTCTGACGGTCTGTCCGATCTTGACTTCGCCAGAATCGGGCTTTTCGCGTCCAGCGATCATCTTGAACAGTGTGGATTTGCCGGCACCGTTGGGGCCGATGATGCCGACGATAGCGCCTGGCGGCACCTTGAAACTCAGGTTGTCGATCAGCACCCGGTCGCCAAATGACTTGGTCACGTTCACAAACTCGATCACCTCCTGGCCCAGGCGCTCTGCCACGGGAATGAAGATTTCGTTGGTTTCGTTGCGCTTTTGGTATTCAAAATCCGACAACTCCTCAAAACGGGCCAGACGGGCCTTGCTCTTGGCCTGGCGGGCCTTGGGGTTTTGGCGTGACCACTCCAGCTCTTTCTTCAGCGCCTTGGCGCGGGACTCTTCGCCTTTTTGCTCCATCACCAGGCGTTCCTGCTTCTGTTGCAGCCAGTCACTGTAGTTGCCCTTGTAGGGCATACCATTGCCCCGGTCGAGTTCCAAAATCCACTCGGCGGCATTGTCCAGAAAGTAGCGATCGTGGGTGATGGCCACCACGGTGCCAGGGTAGCGCTGCAAAAACTGCTCCAGCCAGTCCACGGATTCAGCGTCCAAGTGGTTGGTGGGCTCGTCAAGCAGCAGCATGTCGGGTTTGGACAGCAACAGGCGGCACAGCGCCACACGGCGTTTTTCACCACCCGACAGCAAGCCGACCTTGGCATCCCACGGGGGCAGGCGCAAGGCATCTGCGGCAATCTCGAGCTGATGCTCGGAGTCGGTCCCGGCACTGCCAATAATGGCTTCCATCTTGGCCTGCTCTTCCGCCAAGGCATCAAAGTCGGCGTCTTCTTCGCCGTAAGCTGCGTAAATTTCTTCCAAGCGGGCTTTGGCGGTGAACACGTCACCCATACCGGCCTCGACACTTTCCCGCACTGTTTGATCGGGGTCAAGCTGCGGCTCTTGGGGCAGATAGCCGATATTCAAACCGGCCATCGGGATGGCCTCGCCCTCAAACTCTTTGTCCACACCGGCCATGATCTTGAGCAACGTGGACTTACCGGAACCATTGGTGCCCAGCACACCAATCTTGGCGCCAGGAAAAAAACTGAGAGAGATGTCTTTGAGGATGAACTTCTTCGGCGGCACGATCTTGCCGAGGTGGTTCATTGAGAATACGTATTGAGCCATGGGTCTTGCGCGGGTAATAGGGAGGTAAAACGCATATTATCCGCGCAACGGCGGTTTTCACGCCAGCTTGAGCCCCATTCAGGACGCTTGGTTTATCTGCCCCAGGTCATTCTGCAGGGACGTTACGGCTACGCCATCCAGCGCCTTTTCAACCGCGTGACCGTCTGAAACAAAGCGGATTCGGCTCTGCATGCGCAGGCGCTCAATGGTACGGCGCGACATCGAATGCGCTTCTCCACCGCGCGCTACAAACATAAAGAGGGTTCGATGTGGACTGGCCCAAGTCAATTGCACCCGACGCCAAGTGTTGTCCACCATCAACTCCACCCACATACCGGTGGTGAAGTCTCCCACCGACCAGGGCCGCAGCGCCTCATCCGCCACCCTACTGGCTCCGCTGCCCTCATGGCCCGTCCCGACAACCTCTTCAGCACCCCAGTACTCGACCCCTTCAAGAGGCGCGACCTCACCCAATGACTCATCGACCGGTGGAACTGTCAGATCCGCCGTGCCCGTGTTCAGAGTTGGGCCGGGTCGGGGCAGGCGTGATCCTTCAAAGGCCTTCTCATGTAAAGCGATCAAGGCATCAAAAAAGTCGGGGACGCGGTCCGGCGGGTAGTGGATCAATTGCAGGCCCTGGCGCAAGGTGACGAGCATCGTTGGCACCAAATGAACCAGGCGCCGACGATTTCGCCGTGCCCGGCGCAGCTGCACACTCCACAGCAAGTCATCCACCAGCGCCCGATAGCCGCCCGGATCGGCGCTGCCATCAACACTGGCCATTTGCGACTCGGCGACCACCTGCGCCCAGGGACCGCGCAAGAAACTGGCTACGAGTTCCGGGATGTCCTTGCTCTTTTGACGCTCATCGAAGTCATCGGCTAGGCGCTGCGCGAGGAGGTTTCGCTGTTCCACATGGCGCAGTGCCCGTGCGGCTTCACCCTGCTGCTGTCGCTGAGCCGCATCTTCAACGAGCCAAACATCCTCCAGCGCGTGCAACGCCCGGGCAAAGGAGTCGGCATCTGCCTGCGAACCCGCAACCCCGCTGACGGCTTCCGAAATAGAATTCAAAAACCGGGAAAAACCCTCGTCGCACTCACTTGCAAAACCGAGGCTGCGGTGTGTCAATCGGTCCAGGAACTGCCGTGCGGGATGTTGGCGCTCAATAAAAAATCGGGGGTCGGCCTGCGCCAGAGCCAAAAGCGTGGACTCCAGCCGCTGGATAACCTCACGAACCTCCGGCAACAAGCTTTTGTCAAGCATCAAATTGTCGAGCATCATGCGAATCACTTCTGCTCCGAGTTGCCGGCCCAAAAGCTTGCTTTGGGTTGGCTCGCGCGCCAGCGGCTGAGCCGAAGGGTTTGCGGCACTCAAGCCGGTGTGCCTGGCTCGCTCCGGAGCTGGACCATTCGCACGCTTGGCCAGGCGCTTCATCAGGGGCTCCACCAGCTTCATATCCTCCAGCGCAACCAGAGAAGCCGGTACGGTATGCGAAAAATCGGCATGCGATGGCAGACTGTCCAATTCACCCGACAGCAATTTGCGTAACTTGTCGAGCGTCACCAAGGTGCGGCCCACCGCGTTGTCCGGGGTCCTCCCTCTTGGATTGCCTTCACCAAAGTTGTCGCCCACCGAAGCTCCCGAGGTACTTGCAGACTCCACGCCCTGGGAACGCAACCAGTCGTCCATCTCCCGGTACAGCTGGCCAAGCCCCACGCCCAACAAACCCGCCACTGAAATCGGCAGCGACGTGCGCGCTTTTCCGTCGGGTACGAATTGATCCAGACACTTCAGAAGTGCCCGCACAAACGCATCAGGCTTCAAGGGATTCAGTTGGGGCTGCACCGTGGTCCAACCCATCAAATGACTGACCCGCGCATTAAACGCTGGGAGCACATCCTCAACGCACCGCAGCACTTCCTGACGGGCCAGCGCAAACTCGATGCCGGCATCTATCTGGGCACTGTCAAGCAATTGCAGGTCTTCAAAGCGCGCGATGGGTGGCGCAATGGCATCAGGGGACCCACTGCGATGAACCGCCGCCTGCAACTCGCCCGCAAACGCCTTCTTCAGAGCAACAGCCTGCGCGCGCAAATGTTCAATCGTGGCTGGGTCAACCGCTGGTTCAACCCGGTACGGGCCTCTGCCTTGAGGTTTGGCACTCAGCGCCGCCAAGCCATCGAGAATACCGTCCATCAATGCATCGGCTTGCAGCAGGACTACATCCAAACACTCTTTCAGCGAGGGACGAAATCCGGTTTGTTCACCCCCCAGGCCGATTCGGCGAAGCAAAAATTTGTTCATCCATCACTTTCGACGTTTCACGACGGAGGCGCAACCCCCGTATTCTCCCCTTCGGACTCCAAGTCATCAGGCTTGCTAACAAATTGTTGCGAATCAAAAGATCCGCAGTGGCGCCACTAGAACTCCAGGCTGTACGCGTAGCGGCCAGCCTTCAGCGCCTCTTTGAAAATAAGAGCCGACCGATAGGCGTCAATGCGAACCAGCTTGGGCTGGGGTGAGCCCGACTCAGTTGGTCTGACTGACTTGGGCGCCTTGTCAATGAATGTATCAGGGCAATTGCATTTACCCCCGAGCCTGCAGCCCCAACAGAGATTCCCTGTAACCGGGGATGCGGTCAGCAGTTTTGCGGCGACTTCGCAGGCTGCGTTTGAGGTACTGCTGGTCTTGACGCAGCAGCGTCAACGCGA
>CAZBKX010000126.1:0-4217 GCA_964492535.1 uncultured Rhodoferax sp.
CGCCTTGCAACTGCTTAGCGTAGGCGTTAGGCGGTGGCGGGCGGTCTTCGTCCAGGCCAAACAGGTCGTCCGTGGCGGTATCAACGCTGACTGCGCCCGAGCCGGCAAACTGCCCCAGCTTGAACTGGCACACGTAGCGCCCCCGGCCCTTGGCCAAGGCAAAGACGAATGGCATCTCCAGCACAGACGCCAGAGCGGGCAGGTCTTTGGTCATCAGCTGCTCTTGCAAGGCCACGGTGGCGGTGGAGATCACCACCCGGGTCTTGCGCGCCAGCGCCATGGCCACCGTGGTGGACAAGTAGGCCGCCGACTTGCCCACGCCAGTGCCAGCCTGAATGACAGTGATGGCTTTGTCCGGGTTGGGGTGCTCGCCAAGGGTGATATCGGAGAGGCTGCTGGCAATGCGCTCGGCCATGTCGCGCTGGCCAGGGCGCGAGCGAAAGCCCGCCGTGGCGTCGACCACCTGGTCAAAGGCGGCCAGGGAGAGCGTGGCGAGTTCAGCAGCGTTCAAGAGGAAATCTCATGGTTTTTAGGGGTTCACCGGGGCGGTACATCCCCTATTACACCGCTACACCCTATTGACCCCTGACGAGTACCATTGATCTCCTTGCGCAGGCGACAGCAATCGCTATTGAATTTATAACAACACAGGCAATGAAAACGCCGGCTAGAGATCACTTTCTCTATAAATCGGCTTCGGCCGTCACCCTGGAGCCGTCATGAGGCCGTTACATCCGAATGCTATGCTGCCGGCTGCAAAAAATTGAAAGCACAGCAGATGGAAAACGGAACTCGCCTGGCGGCCGTGGATTTAGGGTCAAACAGTTTTCGCCTCGAAATCGGGCGAATGGAACACGGGCAGTTTGCCCGCACCGAATACCTGAAGGAAACCGTGCGCCAGGGCAGTGGGCTGGATGACCAGCGCAACCTGACTTTTGAGGCGATGGAGCGGGGCTGGGATTGTCTGGCCCGCTTTGGCGAGCGACTCGCCAATTTTGAGGGTTTTGAGGTGCGAGCCGTGGCCACGCAGACCTTGCGTGAAGCGCGCAACCGCGATGAATTCCTGGCCAAGGGCAATGAGGTGCTGGGCTTCCCCATTGAGGTGATCTCCGGGCGGGAAGAAGCCCGCCTGATTTACCAGGGCGTGGCTCAGGCCCTGCCCCAAGACAACGAGCGCCGCCTGGTGGTGGACATTGGTGGGCGCTCCACCGAACTTATTTTGGGCCAAGGCTATGAGCCCAAGACGATGGAGTCTTTTCGGGTGGGCAGCATTGCCTGGTCGACCCGCTATTTTCCGGACAACCAGCTCAACAAACACGCCTTTCAAATGGCGGAGATTGCGGCGAAGGCCGTGCTGGATGAAGCCCTCAATGCTTACCGGCGTGATGCCTGGGACGTGGCCTATGGCTCGGCCGGCACGGTGGGCGCCGTGGCCGACGTGCTGGTGGCGGCGGGTTGGCCTGCTGGCTGCGTCAACCGGGAGGGCCTGGACTGGCTACAGGGCAAACTCATCAGCGCCCAGAGCACCGACCGCATCCGCCTGGCGGGCATGCGCGATGACCGCCGGGCCATCATTGGCGGCGGCCTGAGCGTGTTGCGCGCTGTGTTTGACCTGCTGGACATCGACCAGATGCAATTGGCCACCGGGGGCCTGCGACACGGGCTATTGTTTGACCTGATGGGCGGCGGCGGCACAGGGACCCCCACCGACGTGCGTGCGCGCTCGGTACAGCGCCTGGCTACCAAATTTGGCACGGACACGGCGCATGGCCTGCGCGTGGGTCATGTGGCCACACATTTATTTGGGCAGCTTCAGTCGCAGCTGGCCAGCGTGACCCGTGCTGCCGAACCAGGCAAAGAGCGTTTGAGAAGGAAGCTGGGCTGGGCTGCCCAATTGCATGAGATCGGCAGCCACATCTCGCACAGCGAGTACCACAAACACGGTGCCTACATCCTGGACAATGCCGACGCCATGGGCTTCTCCCTGACCGAACTGCACAAGCTCAGCTTGCTGGTGCTGGGCCACCGCGGCAAACTGCGCAAGCTCGAAGCTGAATTTGACGACCCAGGGTTTGTGCAGCAGCTCCTGGCCCTGCGCCTGGCGGTGGCCCTGTGCCACGCCCGGTGCGACCCTGATTTGAGCGGCCTGTCCTTGACACGCGAGGCCGAGCATCCCAACCGTTTTGTCATGACCTACCCGTCCGAGTGGGCCCAGGCCTTTCCCCAGTCAGCGCACCTCTTGCGTGAAGAAGTGGTGGCATGGCAAAAAACGCCCTGCGCACTCACCCTGTCCGAGCACTGATAGCCGGGACATCGCAACTTGCGGCGTCTATGTTTGGGGTCAATGACCTTCGCAGGAAATAGGGCTAAAGTGGATTGTGCCAACACACAAACATTCGCCAAACCATGCCGATCCTGGCCCTTCCCCGGCGGGCACAGCCCCCTCACCTGTCCCGAGACCAGACGCTGACTGGGGCTGCCGCGTGTGTTCTGCAGGAAATGTGGGGGCAATTCACCACCAACCTCGCCCTGCTTGGCGCCTCAGATGACCCCGAGGTCGTGCACCAGGCCCGGATCGGTTGGCGGCGTTTCAAAAGTGCCTTGCGTTTGTTCAAATCCGCCCTCAACGCCGATACCTGCCCCCCTCGGCTGCCGCTGCAAGGCCTGCTGAACTTGCTGAGCGAGTTGCGGGAGCTTGATGTCGCCAGCACAGACACTTTGCCAACTCTGGAGAGCGCCTTCATCGCCGGCAATCCCCGCCGAGCCAACGACTGGCAGGTGATGACACAGGCCTTGGATCAAGCCGCAGCCAGCACGCGACGGGCGGTACGCCGTGCGCTGAAGAATCCCCGCCTGCGCACCGCCTTGCTGGACATCACCGAGTGGTTGAGGACCATTGACACGGAGGTTGCGTCGCTTGCCCAGGCCGGCAAACCCAAAATCGGCCTGCGCCCCTGGGCCCGGCGACGCATCACTCGTCTGCATGACCAACTCAAGCTTCACCAGACAGCCCCTGCCAGCACTGAGAACCAACACCAAACCCGGATTGCGGCCAAACGCCTGCGCTACGGCATTGAAACCCTGCGCCCCCTGCTGCCCAAGCAGCGCGCCAAGCGCTGGGCTGAGCAAGCAGTGCGCTTGCAGACCAGCCTTGGGGCCGCACGGGATCTGATTCAGGCCGGTGAACGGGTCGGCCAACTGCAGGTGGATGCGGGCCTTGTAGAGTTTTTACGGGGCGTGGCCGTTGGCCAGAGCAGCTCGACCGGGCGGGAGGTTAAAGCAGGTCTGGCGATTGCACCGTGACCACCACGGTTTGCAGCAGCCCGTCGCGCTCGCGGGTGCGCAACCACCAGACTGCGCCCTTCTTTACAGAGCACTCCGGTGCCGTCAATCCCAACAGCTGGGCAATGGTCTGCCCCAGCACCGGCTGGTGCCCCACCACCAGAACACAGCCTTTGGCGGCTGGCCACTGGGCCGCCTCCAGCAATTGGGCCACGGTGCCGTCGGGTGCCAGTTCGGGCCTGAGTTTGATTTTGCGCGCCAGGGCCAGGGCGGTTTGCTGCGTCCGGCGTGCCGGACTCACCAACACCCGGGCTCCCTCAGGCAGCTGGCGATCGAGCCAGTTGGCCATGCGCGTGGCTTGCTTCTCACCGCGTGGCGTCAAGGTGCGGCCCATATCGTCACAGCCTTGGGTCCATTCCTGCGCTTCGGCATGTCGCCACAAGACCAGGTCCATATTCATTGCTCCCGTTCGTTGAATCGACCTGCGTAACGCCCCATGAGCGCGGCCTGCGCACCATGCGCCTGACCCCGCTCTGGCGGCTTGACACGCGCGTAAGTGCCATCGGGCAACAGGTCCCAGGCGTCCACACCGTCATGCAGGTAGGCCACCAGGTCTTCGTCCACAATGCGTTGGCGCTGCACCGGATCGGTCACCGGCCAGGCCAGCTCCACCCGGCGCATCATGTTGCGGTTCATCCAGTCGGCGCTGGAGAGAAACAGTTCCTCCACGCCATCCTGGCGAAAATAGAACACACGGGAATGCTCCAGATAACGACCAATCACCGAGCGCACCCGAATGTTGTCAGTGAGCCCCGCCACTTGGGCCGGCAGCATGCAGGCGCCACGTACCAGCAGGTCAATCTTGACGCCTTGCTGCCCGGCCCGTATGAGAGCGAGGATCAGGGCCTCGTCGGTCAGTGCGTTCATTTTGGCGA
>CAZBKX010000127.1:0-1734 GCA_964492535.1 uncultured Rhodoferax sp.
CCGGGTGGCGGGGTCCAGCAGCAACAGGCGGTTGAACAGGCTGTCATACAGTTGCTCGGGGTCGCCGCTGGGCAGGTCGGAGCGGCCGCAGCCGCCGATCAGCAGGGTGTCGCCGGTGAACACCCTGTCCTCGACGTGCACACAGATCGAGTCCGCGGTGTGCCCGGGCGTGTGCAGGATATTCAGCGACAGTTTGCCGAGGTTGATCTTCTCGCCGTCATCCACCCGCAGGTCGACGTAGGGCGCGGGGCTGTCGCGGTGCATGATCACCGGCACCCCCAGTTCCCGCGCCATCTCGATGGCGCCGGAGAAGTGATCGGCGTGGGTGTGGGTGTCCAGCACGTAGTGAATGCGCACGCCCTCCTGGGCCGCCAGCCCGAGATAGCGGTCTATCAGGGTTTCCTCGGGGTCGATGATGATCGCGGTGCAGGCCTGCTCGCAGGCGACGAAATAGGACTGGCAGCCGCGCTCGGTGGCGATCTGGTGAAATAGCATTGCGGTGCTCCCTGGGTGTCGGTAGATAGGGTGGTTGGTGACAGCGTAGTTCATCTCGGGAAGTCTGGCATTGAGGTGGCGGCTCAGCGTTTCGACACCCGCTCGAACAGGGCGATCGCCTCGCTGTGGCCGGTGTGGGGAAACATGTCCACCGCCGCCGCCCGCAGCAGTTTGAAGCCCGCCGCCTGCAGGGCCCGCGCGTCCCGCGCCAGGGTGGCGGGGTGGCAGGAGACGTAGACCAGGCGTTTCACCCCGGTGCGGGGCAGCGCCTCGCAGACCGCCTTCGCCCCGGCCCTGGGCGGGTCGATGATGGCGATGTCCGCCCGGGGCAGCACCGGGGCAGCCGCCATAAGGTTGACGGTTCTGGCGCGGACGTTACTGATGCCGTTGCGCGCTGCGTTTGCATCCAGCCGCGCGCTCATGCTGGCATCGCCTTCCAGTGCGTCCACTGCGGCGGCGCGCCGCGCCAGCGGCAGGGCGAAGTTGCCGATGCCCGAGAACAGGTCGAGTGCCCGCTCGTCGCCGCGCGGCCGCAACCAGGCGAGTGCGCGTGACACGAGCGCGCTGTTGACCTCCCAGTTGGTCTGGGTGAAGTCTCCCGGCAGGTACGCCATCTCCTCCACCTGCGCCGGGCTGTCAGCGTTCTCCCCGGGACAGTCCAGGCTGAGGCGCAGTTCGCCCTCCGCATACAATTCCTGCCACTCGGCCAGGCCCTCGCCTGCATCGTCCCAGTCGTGCTCAGGCCGGGATCTCCTGGGCGCGACCAGCCGCACCCGCAGCGCCACCACGGGGCCGGTCAACAGCGCATCACGCAGCAGGGCCAGGCCCCTGGCGCCGGGGTTGGCGGCGAAGTAACAGCACAGCCCGAGCTGGCCGCGGCTGTCGCTGTCGACCTCGATCTCGCGCAGGCCCTGCAGGCCGGGCGCGGCTGCCAGCATTGCCGGCAGGGTCTCCAGCAGTTGATTGACAGGCGGGTTCGCCACCAGGCAGTGGCGCACCGCCACGGCCTCGTGGGAGCCGCGCCGGCGCATGCCCAGCAGGCAGGATTGGTCGGGATTGCGCTGCACCAGCAGGCGCAGGCGGTGGCGGTAAGCGCCCGGGGCACTGCTGATCGGTGGGTCCAGCGCCAGGCCCGGCGCGACCGGCCGGAGCAGCGCCAGCAGGTTTGCCTGCAACGCGTCGGCGACGGAGTGGCAATGAACGCAGACCAGCGCCTTGTGAATAGGAGGGAAGGGGACC
>CAZBKX010000128.1:0-4097 GCA_964492535.1 uncultured Rhodoferax sp.
GGGTGGCGGGCATGCCAAAGCCTTCCAGATTGACCAGGCGCCGAACGCGCGCGGGTCGCACGCCGCTGTACAACATGGCCACATTGCCGCCCATGCTGTGGCCCACCAAATCCACGGCTTGGCCCGGGGCATAGTGGTCCAGCAAAAAGTCGAGGTCGGCCAGATAGTCAGGAAACCAGTAGTTGTCGGCTGTGCCGGATGCCGTGTCGCCATAGCCGCGCCAGTCGGGCGCCACCACGTAGCGGTCCTGGGCAAAGGCATCGACCACGAACTGGTAGGAGGCGGCCACGTCCATCCAGCCATGGACCATCACCAGCGGCGGCATGTCCGGTGTGGGCTGACCCCAAAGGCGCACGTGGTAGGAGAGATCGCGAATCGGGACAAACTCGCTGCGGGAGGTTCTTTTGACTTGGTACATTCGGGTGATCATAAGGAGACTCCCCATGCCCGTCAGTCAAAACAGAGACAACTACGCCTCCCTTCACCAGCACTTTCAATGGCTGGTGCCGGAGAAGTTCAACATCGCCCAGGTGTGTTGTGGGCGCTGGGCGCAGGGGCCTGATGCCAAAAATAAGATAGCTATCAAGGCAATGGAAACGCCGGCTTTCGGCCTATTTCATTCGTATTTTGACTTGCAGCAGCACGCCAGCCGCCTCTCCAACGTTTTGGCGGTGCTGGGCGTGAGGCGGGGTGACCGGGTCGCCATTGTGATGCCGCAGCGCTTTGAGACGGCGGTGGCCTACATGGCCGTGCTGCAAATGGGCGCGGTGGCCATGCCCCTGTCCATGCTGTTTGGGCCCGAGGCCCTGGAGTACCGGCTGCACGACAGCGAGGCGGTGTTGGCTATTTGCGATGAGAGTTCGATTGCCAGCCTGAACGCCGTGCGCGAAAACTGCCCCTTGTTGGGCCGCGTGATCGGCGTGGGTGCGGCGGCGGTGCAGGCCGATGTGGACTACGCCGATGCGCTCTCCCGCGTGAAGCCAGAGTTCCCCCTGGTGGAGACGCTGGCCGACGAGGCCGCCATTTTGATTTACACCAGCGGCACCACCGGCAACCCCAAAGGCGCACTCATTCCGCACCGGGCACTCATTGGCAACCTCACGGGCTTTGTGTGCAGTCAAAACTGGTTTGGGTTTGACGGGCAGGGCAATGCCGCCACCGGCGCCGTCTTCTGGTCGCCCGCTGACTGGGCCTGGACGGGTGGGCTGATGGATGCCTTGCTGCCAACCCTGTATTTTGGGCGGCCCATTGTGGCCTTCAATGGTCGATTCAGCCCGCAAACAGCCATGGAATTGATGCGCGATGGGGGCGTGACCCATACGTTTTTGTTTCCCACCGCGCTCAAGGCCATGCTCAAGGCCTATCCAGGCACAGCCACCCAGACCGTGCGCGAGCAGTTTCAACTCAAACTGCAAGCCATCATGACCGCTGGCGAGGCGGCGGGTGATGCCGTGTTTGATTACTGTCAGACCCAACTGGGCGTGAAGGTGAACGAGATGTTCGGCCAGACCGAGATCAATTACATCGTGGGCAACTGCGTGGCGCAGTGGCCTGCCCGGCCTGGCAGCATGGGCAAGGGCTACCCCGGCCACCGGGTGGCGGTGGTTGATGACGCGGGCGTTGAATGCCCGGTCGGTGTGGCGGGCGATGTGGCGCTCAATCGATTCGATCAGCACGGCCACCCGGACCCCATCTTCTTTTTGGGCTACTGGAAAAACGAGGCCGCTACCCGCGCCAAATTTACGGGCGACTGGTGTCGCACCGGCGACCTTGCCACGCGCGACGCGGACGGCTACCTTTGGTACAAGGGCCGCTCCGACGACGTTTTCAAGGCTGCCGGCTATCGCATTGGCCCCGGTGAAATCGAGAACTGCCTGGTCAAACACCCGGCCGTGGCGAATGCGGCGGTGGTGCCCAAACCCGACAAGGCGCGCGGTGCCGTGGTCAAGGCCTATGTGGTTATTGCTCCTGATTTTGAACGCATAAGACCAACAGATATTAGGGCTAGAGCGTCATTTGACGATAAATTGGCGGCTGACCTTCAAGCCCATGTCAAGGACAAGCTGGCCCCTTATGAATACCCCAAGGAGATTGAGTTTGTCGACGCTCTGCCCATGACCACCACCGGCAAGGTGCAGCGCCGGGTGCTTCGCCTGCAGGAAGAAGAGCGCGCCAGCTTGCAGGGTCAGGGCTGAGCTTGGTTGCCGCTGCGCGGAACAGTCACCCGACTTAAACTCGCTGCTTCCCACAAAAATGCACCCAACTACCATGTCCATGCCCACTATTCAGCTCGGCCAGAGCGACCTGCACGTCACCCCCATCTGCTTGGGCACCATGACCTTTGGCGAGCAGGTCAACGAAGCTGACGCCCACGCCATCCTGGACCACTCGCTGGCGCGTGGCGTCAATTTCATTGACACGGCCGAGATGTATGCCGTGCCGCCCCGTGCTGAAACTTTTAATGCCACTGAAATCATCCTTGGCAACTGGTTTGCCAAGAACCCCGGTGCGCGTGAGAAGCTGGTGCTGGCCACCAAGGTAGCCGGCCCCTCGCGCGGCATGCCGTGGATTCGCGCAGGCAGCTCCGACCTGACCGCCGCCGACATCGTGGCGGCCTGCGAGGGCAGTCTGAGGCGCATGAAGACCGATGTGATCGACCTCTATCAGATCCACTGGCCCACGCGCAACGTGCCGATGTTTGGCAGCCTGTACTTTGACCCCGCCAAAGACAGCGCCGGCACCAGCATCCATGCGCAACTGGAGGCCTTGGGCACCTTGGTCAAGGCCGGCAAGGTGCGCGCCGTGGGCTTGTCCAACGAGACTGCGTATGGGGTGCATGAGTTTGTGCGCCTGGCAGAACAGCACGGTCTGCCTCGAGTGGCTACCCTGCAAAACGCCTATTGCCTGCTGAACCGCACGCATGAAAATGGGCTGGACGAGACCTGCCATCGCCTGGGCGTGTCTTTGCTGGCCTATTCGCCGCTGGCCTTCGGCCTGCTGACCGGCAAATACGACCAGTCTGGCCTGACCGGCCCCGATGCGCCGATGGAGGCACGGATTGCCAAGTTCGAGTCCACCCGCAAGCAGCGCTGGGGCCGCCCTGAAGCGTTGGCTGCCGCCCGACGCTACAACGCCCTGGCGCGTGAAAACGGCATGACGCCGTCCCAATTCGCACTGGCTTTTTGCTACACCAAATGGCAGGTTGCCAGCACCATCATCGGCGTGACGTCGGTGGCGCAGCTCGAAGAAGACCTGAGCGCCTGGGGCACCACACTCTCGCCCGAGGTGCTCAAGCAGATTGATGCCATTCGTTGGGAAGTGCGCGACCCGGCCCAGTGATTTAGCCCGCTGTCAAAGTCACTCGGGAAGCCACGACGCTGCCGCGGTCCGAAGTCACAAGGCACGCCGTGCGGCAGACTAAAAATGCCTCCGATCGCACGGGGTGCCCCGAGTTGGCGACATTAAAAATGCCAGTTAGCAAGTTAATTTTTATCATTCCCGCACCACAAATAAAGCACATAAGCGCAGATAAGGCGTAACATTGGGGTTCTGATTAAAGGCAAACCAGGGGTAACCCTGAGTACGCAAAGCTTTGGGCCCTACCTGTTACGACGGGAGGGTTGCCAGGTTGCACTTCACTCCGGGCTATCGCCCCGGATTGCGTCTCAGGACGTTTGCCATCAGTCTTTTTTTAGGAATTGACATGGCACTCGCAAACTGGACCAAAACACAA
This sequence comes from uncultured Rhodoferax sp., assembly GCA_964492535.1. Lineage (GTDB taxonomy): Bacteria > Pseudomonadota > Gammaproteobacteria > Burkholderiales > Burkholderiaceae_C > Rhodoferax. The sequence continues at coordinate 3,734 of CAZBKX010000128.1, forward strand.
ATCCTCGACCAATTAATCACTGGCCAAAAGTGGTCCGGAGATGTCATCACTTACGCGTTCCCGACGGCTTCGACAGGCATGTACGGCGCAACGGAGCGCACGGGGTTCACCGCGCTCAACGCGTCCCAGCAAGCAGTCGCGACTCTTGCCCTGCAAACCTGGGATGACTTGATTGCCCCTGATTTTCAAAAAACGACGGCAACCACCTCGAATATCGAGATTGGCTTCACCACGCAGGGCATTGGGTATGCGCATGCCTACCTGCCCACGGTCGGCAGTGTGTGGTTCAGCGGTGCACAGGCTAGCCTCACCGCCCCACAGATTGGCCAGCACGGTTTTTTGACCTACGTGCATGAACTGGGCC
>CAZBKX010000129.1:0-6808 GCA_964492535.1 uncultured Rhodoferax sp.
GATCCTCCAAAATGCTCTGTAGCCCGCATCAGGCCTCAGTTTTTGGGGATTTTAAGAGGGTCAACTGAGGAAAATAGGTTGAACGACCTGGAATGGGTCCTCAGTCAGCACCACGTCATCGTCTACGATCGCAATAGCCCGTTCCAGGTCGCGCACAGCCACCATGGAAATCTCGATGCGTCGCCCCGCCCGGTCTGCAATCAACTGGGCGTTACGCCGCAATACACGGTACGTGCCGCCCCCAACCGTGCCTAACCCGAGTAGCCCGACCCGCAAGGGGCGCTGGGTGGGCACAGACCCAACGACGGACTGGCTAGTGCGGTGGTTGGCATTGTGATTTTGGTACATCAAATTCTCCGAACAGTTGAGGACCCAGCTGCCTATGCTGGGTTTGTTCAGAGTTACACCAGTAGGCAGCCGGAAAGGCCACCTGCACGACGCTCAGGCGGCCGTGTTGGTAATGGTGGTAATGCTTGCACCCATCGCCCGGATAGTCCCGGACAAAGTACGCGCCAGGTTATGGGCGCATGCTCGGTTGAATATGGAATGGCGTAGCATGGGTGAAGGATAGCATGCCGTCAATGGCGTCAACGCAATGGTTAAACGCTTGCCAAAAAATGGCTGCCAAACTGTCCGGATAAGGGGCTAAATGCCCAAATCATTAAAAATCAAGCCAGCATTTCCAGCAAAGCGCCATGCCAGGCGGTTTCATCGATCTGGCCCATTTTCTTGCCTAGCCGGGCCTTGTCCACGCAGCGTATTTGGTCAAGCAAAATGCGCGCGGCCTTGTTTTGAAAAACCACTTCCGGGCGACAACCCAGCGGCTGCCCGGCGCTGGTGATGGGGGCGATGATGACGCGGGGTAGCGCGGCGTTCAGGTCGTCCGGCGACACCACGAGCGCCGGACGTGTTTTGTGGATTTCGCTGCCGATGGTGGGGTCGAGGTTGACCCAGTAGACCTCCCCGCGCGAGACGACCCGACTCACCATACCCACTCACTGTCATCGGTGATCGGCGCGTCGCCCCATTCTTGCGCCTCGGCTCGCTCTTGCGTCAAGAGGGCTTCAGACGCTGGAGTGGTTTGATCAAACCAGCCGTTGCGCAGCTTGCGCTTGACGGGCTTGATCACAATCTGGCCATCCAGTAGCTGCAGGTCCACCTGATCCTCAATCTGGCAAGACGCCAGAAAAGCCGCCGGGATCAATACCCCCCGGGAATTCCCGATTTTACGCACGGTTGTCAGCATAAGAGCCCCCAATGTTATTATAAAATTATAACTTTTACCTTAACCCCAATGCCCTAAACCAACTTGATCTGCCCCGGATACTTGGCCACGGTGCTGTCGGCCGTGAGCAGGATGATGCCTTCAGCTGTGGCTTGTGCGGCCCGGCTTTTTGAAAGCCACTTCAGACCGATGGCTTGAAATAGATACGGTAATATGACGTATTTATTTTTGGAGTTGACATGACTGCCACCGCCCGATTTGATCTAAAGCTGGATGCCGAAGATAAAGATCTTTTGTCCCGTGCAGCCAGCCTGATGGGCACGACCATGGCCGGGTTTGTGCGCAGCGCTGCCAAAGAAAAAGCGCAGATCTTGCTGGAGCAAGAATCGCGGGTGACGCTTTCAAAACGCGACTTTGCGGCCTTTAACACCGCGATCAACGGTGCCTTCAGCCCCAACTTGGCGCTGCAAAATGCTTTGACCGCCGCGTCCAAGGTCAAGCGTGCTTGAAGAACAGGTTTTTAACGCCAAACTGCATGACCGCGCCAGCTTTCAGTGTGGTGAGCCTGCCCTGGATGATTTCTTGCAGAAATACGCGGCGCAGCAAAATGCAAAGGGGATCAACACGGGTTTTGTACTGGTGGACCCTTCGCAGCCCAGCCAAATACTGGGTTTCTACACCCTGAGTGCGTGCCAAATTGACGCCCAGCACCTCAGTGACGCGGATCGAAAAAAACTCCCCCGCTACCCCGTTCCCTGTTTTCGCATGGGGCGGCTGGCGCGCCATCGGGATCATCGGGGTGACGGATTAGGCGAGATTCTGGTGGGCTGTGCAGTGGATCGGTGCTTGCAGGCCCGCCGACTTGTGGGTGCCTACGCGCTGCTGGTGGACGCCAAGGACGACGAGGCCAAGTCGTTTTACGAACGCTACGGCTTTACGGCTTGCAAGGATGCGCCCTTGACCCTGTACCTGCCACTGGCTTGAGGTTTTCAGTGCCAGGCGCAGGGCGAGGCCCAGCCTTTGGGAGAGCCTTTCGGGCTGATTCCATTCCAGAAACATCAAGCACGATCCAATTAGCTGCGCAGGATAGGCCTGACCCATTACGATGGGTTTTAAACCAACTCCCTATTAGACGGTAAGAGCGATGCGACACAGCGAAAAACACAGAACCCACCGGACAGGCTGGCTGCGCGCAGCAGTACTTGGCGCGAACGACGGCATCGTGTCGACTGCCAGTCTTGTGTTGGGTGTGGCTGCGGCAGGCGCAGACACGCAGGGTATTCTGGTCGCGGGCGTGGCTGGCCTGGTCGCCGGCGCTATGTCCATGGCTGCCGGTGAGTATGTCTCGGTCAGTTCGCAATCTGATACGGAGCGCGCTGATCTGGCGCGTGAGAGCGAGGAGTTGGCCTCGAACCCAGCACAGGAGCACGCAGAACTCAGGGCCATTTACGTCAAGCGCGGTCTCGATGAGGCTCTGGCATCCAGCGTGGCGACCCAACTGATGCAGCATGATGCCTTGGGCGCCCATGCCCGTGATGAGTTGGGAATATCTGACACGCTGGCCGCCAAACCTGTGCAAGCTGCATTCGCCTCGGCAGGGACCTTCGCGGTGGGCGCAGCGCTTCCCCTCCTGATGGTGCTTCTGCTTCCTGATTCTTTGCTCATGTGGGGGCTGGCTGGCAGTTCGCTCTGCTTTCTGGCGCTGTTGGGGCTTCTGGCGGCGCGCGCAGGCGGCTCACCGGTGATGGCGTCGGTGATCCGCGTCACGTTTTGGGGCGCCTTGGCCATGGCGTTGACCGCTGGCGTGGGGGCGCTATTTGGCGTGGCTGCCTGAGTTCTGCCACGTCAAGGGACTCGGCGCCCGGCACATCACGTCACGCCAAGCCCTCAGCGAACCTCGACGCATCCGGGCGCGCGTCCAACCGGTGCCATCGCGACAGATTGCATCAGGCCGTTTCCTTGTAAAAAAACGACTTCTGCAGCGTTCGCCCCGGCAGCGGCGCCACGGCGTTGGCAATCGCGCCAATGTGGTCTGGCGTGGTGCCGCAGCAGCCGCCCACGATGTTGACCAAGCCCTCTGCCGCAAATTCATGCAACAGCCGGCTGGTGTCTGCCGGTGTTTCGTCAAAGCCGGTGTCGCTCATGGGGTTGGGCAGGCCGGCATTGGGGTAGCAGCTGATGAAGGTGTCAGGGGCTACACGGGCCAGTTCCTGGATGTAGGGGCGCATCAGGGCCGCACCCAAAGCGCAGTTCAGGCCCACGGCCACCGGCTGGGCGTGGCGCACGCTGTGCCAGAACGCGGTGACGGTCTGGCCACTCAAAATGCGCCCGGAGGCGTCGGTGACCGTGCCGCTGATGATCAGCGGCAGGCGCTCGCCTGACGCCTCAAAGTACTCGTCAATAGCAAACAACGCGGCCTTGGCGTTGAGGGTGTCAAAAATGGTCTCCACCAGAATGACATCTGCGCCGCCTTCCACCAGCGCTTCCACTTGCTCGTAATAGGCCACGCGCAATTGTTCAAAGTTGACGTTACGCGCGCCGGGGTCGTTCACATCGGGGCTGATGCTGGCGGTCTTGGGGGTGGGCCCCAAGGCGCCAACCACATAGCGGGGTTTGTCGGGGGTGGAGTATTTGTCGCAGGCGGCGCGGGCCAGCCTTGCCGAGGCCAGATTCATCTCGCGGGCCAAATCAGCCATATCGTAGTCGGCCTGGGCTATTGTGGTGGCGCCAAAGGTGTTGGTCTCAATGAGGTCAGCACCGGCGGCCAGGTAGCCCTCATGAATGTCGCGAATCACATCCGGGCGGGTGAGGGACAGCAGCTCGTTGTTGCCTTTGACGTCTTTGTGAAAGTCCTTGAAGCGTTCGCCCCGGTACTGCGCCTCGTCCAGCTTGAAGCGCTGGATCATGGTGCCCATGGCGCCGTCCAGAATCATGATGCGTTGGGCCAGAATGCCGGGCAAAGCCTGGGCGCGGGTGTAAGGAGTGGTCTTCATAGGACCCGGATTGTAGAAAACATTGGCTGGTGCCTGGCCAGGCTCCCACCCAAAACCCGGGACAATAGGGGCATGAAACACCTTCTCCCCAAAGAAACTTGGGCTCTTCTTCAGCAGCAAGCCGACATCCTGTTTTTGGATGTGCGCATGGAAATCGAGGCCCAGTACGTGGGTCGCCCGCCCGGCGCGGTCAATATCCCCTGGGTTGACTATCCTGATTTCAAACCCGATGCCGCGCAATTTGTCCAGGCGGTCGAGAAGCTCTCCCCCGCCAAAGACGCGCCGGTGGTGTTGATTTGCCGCAGTGGCCAGCGCTCGGTCGACGCCGGCATTGCCCTGGAGAAGGCCGGATTTACCCAGGTGATCAATGTGCTGGAAGGCTTTGAGGGTGAACTCGACGACAACAACCAGCGCGGGACCGAGAGCGGCTGGCGCTTTGATGGACTGCCCTGGAGTCAGTCTTAAGAAAAATAAGGCGCTGGCCGGCGTGTTTAAAAGGCTGGTAGCTATCAATTAAATACAAGTCTAGTTTGTCCATTCAAGAAATCCTGCAGGAAGTCTTTGGCTACGGTGAATTCCGTGGACCTCAGCAAGCCATCATCGAGCACGTGGTGGAGGGCGGTGACGCCCTGGTGCTCATGCCCACCGGGGGCGGTAAGTCGCTGTGTTACCAGATCCCGGGTATTGCGCGCGAGCAACGCGGGCAGGGCATCACCGTGGTGGTGTCGCCCCTGATTGCCCTGATGCACGACCAGGTGGGCGCCCTGCATGAGGCGGGCGTGAGTGCGGCTTTTTTGAATTCGAGCCTGTCGATGGACGAAGCCTCCCAAGTGGAGAAGCGACTGCTGAAGGGCGACATCACGCTCCTGTATTGCGCCCCTGAGCGCGTCACCACACCGCGTTTTCTCGCCCAGCTCGATTCCCTGTATGAGCGCGGCAAGCTCAGCCTGTTTGCCATTGACGAGGCGCATTGCGTCAGCCAGTGGGGCCATGATTTTCGGCCTGAGTACCGGGCGTTGACGGTCTTGCATGAGCGCTATGCCACCGTGCCGCGCATCGCGCTCACGGCCACGGCCGATACGCTCACCCGGGCCGACATCATCGAGCGGCTGCAGTTGCAGGACGCGCGCCTGTTTTTGAGCAGTTTCGATCGGCCCAATATCAGCTACACCATTGTCGAAAAGACGCAGGCCACGCAGCAGTTGCTGAACTTCATTGCCAGCGAGCACATGGGCGACGCCGGCATCGTGTATTGCCAGTCGCGCAAGCGGGTGGAAGAAATCGCCAACATGCTGTGCGACGAAGGCGTGGCGGCACTCCCTTATCACGCGGGGCTGGACACCAAGGTGCGCCAAGCGAATCAGGACCAGTTTTTGCGCAGCGAGGGCATTGTGATGGTCGCCACTGTAGCCTTTGGCATGGGCATTGACAAGCCCGACGTGCGTTTTGTGGCGCACCTGGACATGCCCAAAAACATCGAGGGCTACTACCAGGAGACCGGCCGCGCCGGGCGCGATGGAGAGGCTGCCGATGCCTGGATGTGCTACGGCCTGCAAGACGTCGTGAACCAGCGCCGCATGATTGACGAGAGCCCGGCCGGTGAAGAGTTCAAGCAGGGCCTGCGCGGCAAGCTCGACGCGCTCTTGGGCCTGGCCGAGGCGACCGATTGCCGTCGGGTGCGCTTGTTGCACTATTTTGGTGAAGCCAGTCAGCCCTGCGGCAATTGCGACAACTGCCTGCATCCCCCAGCCGTATGGGACGGCACGGATGCGGCCCGCAAGTTGCTCAGCACGGTCTACCGGGTGCAACAAATGGGGGGCATCAGCTATGGCGCAGGGCACATCATGGACATCCTGCGTGGCAAGCTGACCGACAAGGTCACGCAGCGCGGCCATGAAACCCTGAGTACCTTTGGCATTGGGGCCGACTTGAGCGAGGTGCAACTGCGCGGCGTGCTGCGCCAGCTCATTGCCATTGGTGCCGTGGCGGTGGATGCCGAGGCCTACAACACCCTGCAGCTCACAGACGCCTCGCGCGCCGTGCTCAAGGGTGAAGTGGCGGTGCAACTGCGCGAGTCGGTCTCCCTGCCCGCCAACCGCAAACCCAAGCGCGCCAGCACGGCGACGCCCGCCCGGGTGCCCGCATCGCTGATTGGTGCGGGTCAGCGGCGCTTTGTGGCCCTGAAAGCCTGGCGCGCCGAGGTGGCCAAAGAGCACAACCTGCCGGCCTACGTGATCTTTCACGACGCCACTTTGGCTGCCATTGCCGAGCGTGCCCCGCAGTCGTTGCACGACCTGCAGGGCATCAGCGGCATCGGGGCCAAGAAGCTGGAAGCCTACGGCGCCCAGGTGCTGCAGGTGGTGGCCGGCGAGCACTGAGCCCTTGGGCTGAAGCGCCAGTCACCTTGTCTTTGCAAGGGCAATCCCGGGTCCGCCTGATGCGGCTGGCCCGCGGTTTTATACTTGAGTAAAACAATCGGGTATCAGTCATTGGAGCCCGGTTGACGTGACCCTCGGCCCTTATTTTTCCGTTGGACTCGGTAACAACTTGGGAGTTTAAAAAATGACCATGACATTGACTGAAAAAGCAG
>CAZBKX010000130.1:0-2195 GCA_964492535.1 uncultured Rhodoferax sp.
AATGAAAACACTGATTTCAAAATCGGACTCTGTCTGGAGCCGCATGATCTGGCTGCGTCCAAACTTGCCGCAGGACGGGATAAGGATTGGCCGTTTGTTGAAGTCATGCTTCAGCACAAAATTGTTGACGGCGCCACGGTGCAAGAGCGCATTGGGTTGCTGCCAATTTCACCCGAGCAAAAGAGCCGGCTTCACGCCTGGCTCAACGCCTGGGTTGGCGCCAGGATGCCCGACGCTAAGTAGTTGTTGCGTGCAATTATTTTTCCATGTTTCACAGGAGTAACACACCATGACTGACTCAGTCGTTATCGTCAGCGCTGCCCGCACCCCCATGGGGAGTTTTCAGGGCGATTTTTCTTCACTCTCGGCCAACGACCTGGGTGGCTTTGCGATCAAGGCGGCTGTTGAGCGGGCCGGCATTGCGCCGGATGCGGTCAATGAAGTGCTGTTTGGCAACTGCCTCATGGCCGGGCAGGGCCAGGCGCCGGCCCGGCAAGCGGGCTTCAAGGGCGGTTTGCCGATCAGCGCGGGCGCGGTGACGCTGTCCAAGATGTGCGGCTCCGGCATGCGCGCGGCCATGTTTGGTCATGACATGCTGCTCTCGGGCAGTGCCGAGGTGGTGGTGGCCGGCGGCATGGAGAGCATGACCAACGCCCCCTATTTGCTGCAAAAAGCCCGGGGTGGCTACCGCATTGGCCATGACCGCATGTTTGACCACATGATGCTCGACGGCCTGGAAGACGCCTAAGAGGCGGGCCGCTCCATGGGCACCTTTGGGGAAGACTGCGCGGCCAAATACAGCTTCACCCGGGAGCAACAAGACCAGTTCGCCACCACCAGCGTGATGCGCGCCCAGGCGGCCACAAAGTCCGGCGCGTTTGCCGCCGAGATCACCCCGGTCACGGTCAAAGGCCGCGCGGGTGACACCGTGATCAGCACCGATGAGGCACCCGGCAAAGTCAAGCTCGACAAAATTCCGACCCTGAAACCCGCTTTCAAGAAAGACGGGACGATCACCGCCGCCAGCAGCTCCAGCATCAGCGACGGCGCGGCAGCTTTGGTGATGATGCGTGCGTCGACTGCCGCCAAGCTGGGCCTCAAACCCCTGGCCAAAATCGTCAGCCACGCCGTGCACGCGCAAGAACCCAACTGGTTTGCCACCGCGCCGGTGGGTGCTGTGAACAAGGCGCTGGCCAAGGCTGGCTGGAGCGTGGGGGATGTGGACTTGTGGGAGGTGAATGAAGCCTTTGCCGTGGTGCCCATGGCCCTGATGCACGACCTGAATTTGAGCCACGATATCGTGAACGTCAACGGCGGCGCCTGCGCGCTGGGCCACCCGATTGGCGCGTCAGGTGCCCGCATCATGGTGACCTTGATATACGCCCTGCAGGCCCGTGGCCTGAAAAAAGGCGTGGCCACGCTGTGCATTGGCGGCGGTGAAGGCACGGCTGTGGCGCTGGAGATGCTATAAATTTAAGCTATAAAAGCCAATCAAGACGCCGGCCATAGGCCGGTTTTTCATAACAAATGGGCTTGGCGCACTCGGCGTCAACGCCCCGTCCCTCCGACTGACCCAAGCGAGACTTGCCATGCTGCTAACCCAAGACCAGGAAATGATCCGTGACGCCGTGCGCGACTTTGCCCAGACCGAGCTGTGGCCCCACGCCGCCCGGTGGGACAAGGAGCACACCTTTCCCAAGGCGGCGCACCAGGGGCTGGCGGCATTGGGCGCCTACGGCATTTGTGTGCCCGAGGAATTTGGCGGCGCCAACCTCGACTACCTCACGGTGGCCCTGGTGCTGGAAGAAATTGCCGCGGGCGATGGCGGCACCAGCACCGCCATCAGCGTGACCAATTGCCCGGTCAATGCCATTTTGATGGCCTATGGCAATGCCGCCCAAAAGAAGCAGTGGCTCACGCCCCTGGCGCAGGGCCAGATGCTGGGCGCTTTTTGCCTGACCGAGCCGCATGTGGGGTCCGATGCCTCCAGCTTGCGCACCACAGCGGCCAAAGTGGGTGATGAGTACGTGATCAACGGCGTCAAGCAGTTCATCACCAGCGGTAAAAACGGCGACGTGGCCATCGTCATTGCGGTGACCGACAAGGGCGCAGGCAAGAAAGGCATGAGCGCCTTTCTGGTGCCCACCAACGCGCCCGGCTACCAGGTGGCGCGCCTGGAAGACAAGCTGGGCCAG
>CAZBKX010000131.1:0-2831 GCA_964492535.1 uncultured Rhodoferax sp.
GGCTCCGGCAAGTCCACCCTGGCTCGCGACGTCTTGCTGGCCAACGTGCAAACCGCCGTGCAAAAACGCAGCACCAAGGCTGGCCGTGACGCCATCGCCACCGGTGAAACCATTCCATGGGTGGGCTGCGACGGTGTCGAAGGTTTCGAGACCATCGACCGCGTGCTGGAAGTCGACCAAACCCCCATCGGCAAAACCCCGCGCTCCTGCCCCGCCACTTACATCGGGTTTTGGGACATCATCCGCAAGCTTTTTGCCGATACGCTGGAAGCCAAGGCGCGCGGTTATGCCGCCAACCGTTTCAGCTTCAACACCGGCGAGGGCCGCTGCCCCGGTTGCGAAGGGCAGGGCATTCGCACCATTGCCATGAGCTTTTTGCCTGATGTGAAGGTGCTGTGCGAGACTTGCAAAGGCGCCCGCTTCAACCCCGAGACCCTGGCAGTGACCTGGCGTGGCAAGAACATTGGCGACGTGTTGCAAATGGAAGTGGACGAGGCTACTTCGTTCTTTGCCGCCATGCCCAACATCGCGCACCCGGTGCAACTACTCAAGGATGTAGGCCTGGGTTACCTCACGCTGGGTCAGCCATCGCCGACCTTGAGTGGTGGCGAGGCGCAGCGCATCAAGCTGGTGACTGAGCTGAGCAAAGTGCGCGACGACATCACCCGCCGGGGCCAAAAGGCGCCGCACACCCTGTATGTGCTGGACGAGCCCACCGTGGGACTGCACATGGCCGACGTGGAGAAGCTCATCCACGTGCTGCACCGTCTGGTGAACGGTGGCCACAGCGTGGTGGTGATTGAGCATGACCTGGATGTGATCGCCGAGGCCGACTGGGTGATTGACCTCGGCCCCGATGGCGGCAACGCCGGTGGCCGTGTGGTGGCTGCGACCACGCCTGAGGGGGTGGTGAAGCTTGCTACGCACACTGGCGTGGCCTTGAGGGCTGTGCTGGCGCGCTGAGGCAGCGGTTTTTTTGCTATTGAATATGAATGTATTTTTAAAGCAAGACGCCGGCTAGAGGCTTATTTTTCTTAATAATCGACCGCAAGCCGACCGCAAGCCGACCGATACGCCAACGCCAGCCAAGTGAAAAGGGCCGACGCCCAACGCGTCCTCAACCTGGCCTCGCAGCGCGTATGCTCCGCCCTTGTGACCTGCCGGGCGCCGGCGCTGCACGGGCGGCGTTGACTCGACTCGCAGCCAGCGGGCAACTTGAAAAAGTGGGGCTTGGCCTCTACCGCCTGCCAGGTACCCAGGTCTCAGAGCACGAAAGCCTGACCGCCATGGCGACGCGGGTTCCGCAGGCTGTGTTTTGCCTGCTCACGGCGCTGCAGTTTCACGAGCTGCCCACTCAGCTCCCCCGTCAAGTCTGGATCGCCATGCCCCGGGGCAGCCATGCGCCCAAGATCGACTGCCCGCCCCTCAAGATGGTCCAATTCACTGGTGCAGCCTACTCCGAAGGCATTGAAATTTTCGAACGAGACCAAGTGCCGCTGACGACCTCAGGCATTTCGCAAAAATCTGCCGCGTCGCCCACGTGATCCGGCCCTATCTGGAAGCCATTCAATGAGCGGCAACCTGGCGGCCTCAGTCCGGGCGCGCTTGCCTAATCTGGCCAAAGCCGAAGGCTCGGATTTCAATGGCGTGTTGGTCCGCTATGCGCTGGAGCGCGTGCTGTACCGCCTCAGCCAGTCGGCTCATGCAGACCGCTTCTTGCTCAAAGGCGCCATGCTGTTTGCGCTCTGGTACGACATGCCCCACCGGTCCACGGAGAGTTCGCCATGACTGCCACCATCATCTGCCCCATCACGATCAAGATTGACGCTGACACCAAAGAGCGCGCGCAGCGCCTATATCGTTTTTGACCCCTAAAAATGCCGATGCGGCCCGCAGGGCCGTGAAAACCATCCTGATCGTGGCAGTGCAACACCAGAAAGAGTTGGACTATTAAATTGATAGCTGCCTGTGCAATCAAAACGCCGGCTAGCGGCTGATTTTTTTACAAATTCAGGCCAAAAAGCAGCTCAGAGGCGTCTGGGGGGCGATTGCAGCAGGTCAACCCCATCGCATGACCATACGTGTGCCCAGGGAGACAGGCCTTAGGGTCTTCATGCTTGTTATGGGGGTTGGGCGTCTGTTTGATGGCGATTTTTGAGTCAGTCATTCAGGAGCCCACCCCATGAAACGTCGTCAACTCGTCCAACTCGCCGGCGCTGCCCTGGTCGCCCCGGTGTTGACTGCTCAGGCCCAGAGCTTTCCGGCCAAGCCCATCAAGCTCATCATTGCATTCCCCGCTGGCGGGCCCACCGACATCACCATGCGTTCACTGGCTGACAATGCCTCCAGAATATTGGGCCAGCCGGTGGTTATTGAGAACAAACCCGGCGCCGGCGGCACCTTGCCCGCGCAAACGCTGCAAACCTCGGCGACCGATGGCTACACCCTGGCACAAATTCCGCTGGGCGTGTTCCGCCTGCCTTACACCACCAAAATCAATTGGGACCCGGTCAAGGACATCAGCTACGTGCTTAACGTCACCGGCTATGCCTTTGGCCTGGTGGTGCCTGCCGACTCGCCGCTCAAAACCTGGACGCACTATGTGGGCTGGGCCAAGGCCAACCCCGGCATGCTCACCTTTGGCTCCACTGGCACGCTCACCAGTCCGCACCTGACCATGGAGTTGATTGCCCAACAGCAGGGCATGGAGTTGCTGCATGTGCCCTACAAAGGCAGTGCAGATTTGATGCAGGCGTTGATGGGCGGGCACATCATCCTATTTTCCTCAGTTGACCCTCTTAAAATCCCCAAAAACTGAGGCCTGATGCGGG
>CAZBKX010000132.1:0-3433 GCA_964492535.1 uncultured Rhodoferax sp.
GCTGCGGGATCACTAGCCAATGGTGCGGGACGGCCAGCCAAGCTGCCACGGTCCTCTACGGGCGCCCGGTTTTGAACCTTGGACCCACATCCACCCATCAAGACCACTGCAGTCAGGAGTGCCCACGAAACACCTGAACGACAACCGGAAAAAAACATAAGACATCCCTTCATGCAATGCCCGATTTTAGAGGGACAAAATGGACGGTTTCCAGTACGGTCTGCTTCAGACCCTGCGGTGTTTTATCAATGACCACCAGGGCTTGCTTCCCCCCGGCCCCAGTGCCACCTGACACCGGAGCAACCAAACGACCTCCAACCGCAAGTTGGTCAACCCAGGCCTGCGGCACAGCCTCCCCTCCTGCGGCTGCAATGATCCCCGCATAAGGCGCTCCCCTCTCGAATCCCAGCATGCCGTCACCAAACAGGAGATGCAAATTGCCGATGGCCAGGTGTCTGAGATTTTCCCGCGCCCTGTCGTGCAATCCACGCAAGCGCTCGATGCTGTAGACCTCGTTTGCCAGCAGGCTCAGTACAGCAGCCTGATAGCCACAGCCGGTTCCGATCTCCAACACGCGCCCCAACCGTCCGGGAGCACCATTGCGCAAGAGTTCTGCCATTCGGGCCACGACGCCAGGCTTGGAGATTGTCTGGTTCAAACCGATGGGCAGGCTCGTGTCTTCATAGGCTTGATTGATCAGCGCGCTGTCGACGAAGCGGTGCCGCTCAATCGTTCCCATGGCGGACAAAACGAGGCGGTCACTAACCCCTTGCGCTGCGAGCTTTTGCGCCATGTTCCGGCGAAGGGCGCTGGAATCCATCGCAGGACCCTGGCGAGGCACCTGAACCAGGGGCTTTGCCGCCTGACCCGAGGCATTGCGGGCAGCAAGCTGCTGAGCCCGGCCAATCTGAGGCGGGTTACTGGAAAAATCCAGTCGGGCTGGAAAGGGTGGACGCTCTTTCACTTGGACCGCACGCTGCTATCTGGCACAGGTTCTGAAAACAGGGCGGCGGTCTGGGCCCAGTAGTTGAGACGGTCATGGTCCGTCAAGTCAACCTTGAGCGGGGTGATTGAGACATGCCCAGCGGCAGTGGCATGAAAATCCGTGCCTTCGGCCTCGTCCATGACCGGGCCCGCTGCCCCGATCCAATACATGGTGTCGCCCCGCGGGCTCATCTGGGTGATGACCGGTTCCGCCGCGTGGCGGCGCCCCAATCGGCAAAGCTTGACATGCCCCATTTCATCGAAAGGCAAATTCGGTACATTGACGTTCAACAGCCAAGGCGTGCGGCCAATCAGCTTCTGGTGAGACATTTGAAGCACCAGGTCGCGCGCCTTGCGGGCAGCCGACGCCAGCTCCCCCCAATTCTTGTCCACTTGGGAAAATGCGATGGCAGGGACACCGAACAAAAAGCCTTCCATGGCAGCCCCCACCGTACCGGAGTAGATGGTGTCGTCACCCATGTTGGCACCATTGTTGATGCCAGAGACCACCAGATCTGGCCGATACCCCAGCAAACCCGTCAGAGCGATGTGAACGCAGTCTGCCGGCGTGCCGTTGACATATCTGAAACCGTTGCCAGCCTTGTGCACATACAAAGGGGAATGCAGCGTCAGGGCGTTGGATTTGGCGCTGTTGTTGTGTTCCGGCGCGATCACTTCAACCTCTGCCACGTCCTTCAGGGCCTCATACAGAGCGACGATACCCGGCGCCTGATATCCGTCATCATTGGAAATAAGAATTTTCATATGTAAGCAAATTTTTTTTATTGTAGGCGGGCAGTGACATCGACCCAGGAGGTCACACGTGAGACATTTTGGGTAGCATGCAGCCCCTATCATTCCCTCACAATTTTGGAGATGAACTGATGCATGCCTGGCTTTGTGAAAACCCCGTGGGCGTTGATGCCTTGACCTGGAAAGAGCTACCCACACCGCAACCCAAAGCGAGTGAAGTTTTGATCGAAATCAAGGCAGCCAGCCTGAATTTTCCTGACCTGTTGATTGTCCAGAACAAGTACCAGATGAAGCCGCCACTGCCTTTTGTGCCGGGATCGGAGTACCCGGGCATCGTGCAAGCCGTCGGTGGTGATGTGAAGCACTTAAAAGTTGGACAGTCTGTCGCTTGCCTTTCGGGTACCGGCGGCTTCGGCACCCATACCCTGGCGCCTGCGGCCCTGTGCATGCCCTTGCCGGCAGGTTTTCCCTTCGTGGATGCAGCTGCTTTCATTATGATTTATGCGACCTCCTACCATGCGCTGGTGGATAGAGCACAGCTCAAGGCCGGAGAAACTGTACTTGTGCTTGGCGCAGCCGGTGGGGTAGGCACCGCGGCCATTCAGATCGCAAAGGCCTGCGGCGCCAGAGTCATTGCAGCCGCGTCGTCAGATGAAAAATGCGAGCTTTGCAGGTCAATCGGTGCAGATGCCACCGTCAACTACAGCACTGAAAATTTGCGTGAAGCCATCAAGGCTTTGACAGATGGCAAAGGCCCGGATGTCATTTATGACCCGGTGGGCGGTGATTACGCTGAACCTGCCTTTCGCTCGATTGCCTGGCGTGGGCGCTATCTGGTGGTCGGCTTCGCAGCGGGTCCCATTCCAGCACTGCCTTTCAACCTGGCGCTACTCAAGGGCGCATCAATCGTCGGTGTTTTTTGGGGCGATTTTGCCAGACGCGAGCCCAAAGCCAATTCAGCCATGATGATGGAATTGGCGCAGTGGTATGCACAAGGCAAGGTCAAACCCGTGATCGACAGCACAATGCCCATGGCAGACCTGAAAGCCGCTTTCGCGCACATGGACTCTCGAGGCGTCAAAGGCAAACTGGTGATGGTGAATTGACTGTAAGCGTTCCATCAACCCCAGAGAATCAATCATCGGTTTCGGCGGCAGGCAAGTGCGTAGCACCCGACGCAGCCAGATGTAGGGCTCGAGTCCATTGGCTTTGGCCGTCTGCACCAGGGAATAGATGACCGCCTTGGCGTGAGCCCCAGCTGGCGTATCGCTGAACAATCAAGTCTTGCGCCCGATCACAAAGGGCTGGATTGCATTCTCACTGCGGTTGTTGTCAATCGGCAAATCACCGCGCTCGGCATGATGGTTAAGTTGCGGCCACAAATTGCCCGGTAATCCCAGGCCGTGCCCAGCGCACTCTTGGGCGTCACCAGCGGCGCATGTTTGAGCATCCAGGCA
This sequence comes from uncultured Rhodoferax sp., assembly GCA_964492535.1. GTDB lineage: Bacteria > Pseudomonadota > Gammaproteobacteria > Burkholderiales > Burkholderiaceae_C > Rhodoferax. The sequence goes on from CAZBKX010000132.1 coordinate 3,195, forward strand.
TGCAACTCGACCAACACGGGCACACTGCCGTTCTGGCGAGCAAGGTGACGATCCTCTGGCGGGCCAGAGCTGCCCATCACCCAGCGCGCCAGGGTCTGACGTCGCACAGGCGCGTGGTGGCGAGCTAGCACATTCTCAAAGCGTGCCAGGGGCAAACCATCAACGAACTCAGGGCAATTGCATGTACCCCCAAGCCTGCAGCCCTAACAGAGATTCCCTGTAACCGGGGATGCGGTCAG
>CAZBKX010000133.1:0-1875 GCA_964492535.1 uncultured Rhodoferax sp.
AAAGTCGCAGCCCGTTTGCGTGGAGCGCGTGCTAAAGCTCATGCTCCAGGAGAAGCGATTGCCCGGCAGAGCGTCCGTTACGCTCGCCAGGATCTCGAATGGTACGATCTGGCGCAGGGCCATGTTCTCGGGCGTCAGGGACTCGACGCCGCCGCTGTACTGTGCGCCAGAAATGGGCCCCGCTCCGCGGCCAAAGCCGTTTGCATTGGGGCACGGCCCAGCCGGAAAGACGGGCACATAGGCTGTGGGCCTAGCCGCGCTAAAATCGAGCGAGACCGGGCAAGGACCGATCGGGGCGACCAGTCCGTCAGGCAAGTTCACTTCGACCGGAGACCACGCGACGATTGATCCGGTTAGGGCACTCGGCAGCCACAACATGATAGCCAGGATTGTAGCGACCAATGCTACACCTACTCTAGCGGTTCGCTTGCTCTTCTGTCTCATCTTCTTCCCCCCGGCGATTGCTCCAAACATCACCTTGCCAACGTCGTTGCGCAGGCAGGCTTCTGCCAGTGCGCGCATTCAGCACCAGCCTCATTGTACGTGACGAACGTCTTGTGGTCGTCACCGTAAGGTATACATTGGCTTAGGACGCAATCTTGGGGCCCTGCCTGGGGGCGTCTCAGCAACAGCGCACCATGTGGGGGGTCAAACCGGGGTTGACGGGGGTTCGGATTTCGCTACCAGAACGGTCCATACCTAGAAACCGAAGCCCAGGTCGCTGGGTCGGGTGTCTCGCACACGCTCTTGGCCAGCTCAGGAACCCGAATGGGCTACCACAAAGCCATACGTGCGCGCGAACACGCTGTCGCGCTCGCTGTCGACCGTGAGGATGTGTCCCGAATTGTGCAAAGTGACCAGCTCTTTCTTTTCGGAGCCGAGGTGGTCAAAGAGGTACTGGCCGGCGATAGGGTGAATGGCGCTATCGAGGGTGGAATAGAGCACCAGAGCCGGCACGCGGATGCGCCGCAGGTCCCGACGCACCACGCCTTGAAACTTGCGCAATTCGTTGAGACCGTTGGTCGGGTAGCTGCCATAGTGCCACGTGCGCTGGCGCGCTTGGGAATCCGTGTGGTCGTCATCGTCGCTCTTGGGCCATTGCTTGATTGCCAGCCGCAGCAGAGGCGCCAGCCCCACCCAGGGGTTCGCAAGGCGGATGGCTGGCGAATAGGCCACCAGCCCGGCCATCTCCGGATGCAGCGCCGCCAGGTGGCAGGCGATCAGCGACCCCAGGCTCAGGCCACCCACAAAGGTGACGGCGCAGGTCTGGCGCAAAGCAGTCCAGGCCCCCTCGGCAGAGGCCACCCAATCCTGCCAGCCCGTGCCGCTGAGCGCCTCCGCCGTGGTCCCGTGGCCCGCCAGCAAGGGGGCCGACACCGTCAGCCCGCGCACCTGCAGGAACTCGCCCAACAGCCGCATCTCGGGCGGCGAGCCGGTGAAACCGTGCAGCAGCAAGCAGCCCACCGGTCCCCCCGCAAGCACAAACGCCCCCGGGTCAAGTTGAGGATTGCCCTTGATCTTCATCGCTCCCCCAAGATCATCTCGCGCGGCCCAGCGGCCACTCGTGACTGTCAGTATAGCGCATCCACTGCAAGGGGCAAGCCATCGCGCGCAGACCGATCTGGCAAGAGCGCCATTCAAACGTCGGGCGACACCATATACTGCCGTGTCCTGCCAAATGAGAGTCTTACTGGACACAAGCCCTTACACGGTCGGCGCCCCTGTTTTACACCCCTTTTTTCTTGTGCTAGAATGGTCACATGACGCGCCGCGCTCAGTGCATCGGCAAGCGTAGACATGAACACTTTCACTTGGAGGCTTACATGGACAAAAAGACAGTCCGCGACATTGCCTGGACAGGCAAAAAGGCCCTCG
>CAZBKX010000134.1:0-3813 GCA_964492535.1 uncultured Rhodoferax sp.
AAGGCGCTGGCACTGGCGTTCTCGTCCCAGCGGACTTGGAACACCCCACCCGGCGTAGCAACGCGCAGGTCGCCGCTTTGTTGCGGCTGCACTGCGATGGCGCCCTCGACGGCTTTTACGAGTGCTGTCTGCTCAAATTTCTCTTCACCCATTGGGTGATCCTCCAAAATGCTCTGTAGCCCGCATCAGGCCTCAGTTTTTGGGGATTTTAAGAGGGTCAACTGAGGAAAATAGGATCACCGTGTGAGCCCATGGTATTCAGGGGTTGGGGCCTGGTCTGTGCGCGTCCGCACACAAGGAGGCAGACACAACAGCCATCGCGCAGGGCCCATCGCCCATAAAAAAACCCGCTCAAGGCGGGTTTCTCAATCAGGATGCTCAGGACATCAGCCCATGTGCAGGCCGCCATTCACCGAGAAATCGGCGCCAGTGGAGTAACCACCTTCTTCAGAGGCCAACCACGCAATGATGGAGGCGATCTCGCTGGGCTTGCCCAGGCGTTTCACGGGAATGGTGGCCACGATCTTGGCCAGCACGTCTTCACGAATAGCGTTAACCATATCGGTGCCGATATAACCCGGGCTCACGGTGTTGACGGTCACGCCTTTGGTCGCCAGCTCTTGAGCCAAGGCCATGGTGAAACCATGCATGCCGGCTTTGGCGGCCGAGTAGTTGGTTTGACCGGCCTGGCCTTTTTCGCCGTTGACAGACGAGATGTTGACAATGCGGCCCCAGCCTTTTTCAACCATGTCACCCACCACTTGCTTGGTGACGTTGAACATGCTGTTCAGGTTGGTTTCGATCACCGAGTCCCAGTCATCCCGGGACATTTTCAGGAACATGCGGTCACGGGTGATGCCCGCGTTGTTCACCAACAAATCGATCACGCCGTGTTCGGCCTTGACCTTGGTGAACGCCTCCACGGTGGAATCCCAGCTGCCGACATTGCCTGCCGAGGCGTAAAACGTGTAACCCAAGGCCGCCTGCTCCGCGATCCACTTGGCGTGGTCGCGTGTGGGGCCGCAGCCTGCGATGACCTTGAAGCCTTCAGTGTGCAGGCGCTGGCAAATGGCGGTACCGATACCACCCATGCCGCCGGTCACGTAAGCTACTTTTTGACTCATTTTTTTTCCTCTTTGTAAAAACAACAGTATGAACGCTAAATCAACGCTCGATAGTTAGGGCAACCCCCATGCCGCCACCGATACACAGGCTGGCGATGCCCTTTTTGGCATCGCGGCGCTGCATTTCATGCAGCAATGTGACCAGAATACGACAGCCGGACGCACCCACGGGGTGACCGATCGCAATGGCGCCGCCGTTGACGTTGATTTTGGAGGTATCCCAGCCCATTTCCTGATTGACGGCACAGGCTTGTGCAGCAAAAGCTTCGTTGATTTCAAGCAAATCGAGGTCGGCGGCCTTCCAGCCCGCACGGGCCAGTGCTTTTTGCGAAGCCGACACCGGGCCCATGCCCATCAGGGCCGGGTCCAGGCCGCTGGTGGCAAAGCTGGCGATGCGGCCCATGGGTGTGAGGCCCAGGGCGGCGGCTTTTTTGGCGGTCATGACCATCACGGCGGCCGCGCCATCATTGATGCCCGAGGCGTTACCGGCGGTCACGCCACCGGCTTTGTCAAACGCTGGGCGTAAGCCCGCCAGCACGTCGGCTGTGGTTTTGCGGTTGATGTATTCATCCGCCGAGAACACCAGGGGGTCACCCTTTTTCTGGGTAATGCTGAAAGGCACGATCTCATCCACAAACTTGCCGGCGTCTTGGGCGGCAGCGGCCTTTTGCTGGCTGGCCAGGGCAAAGGCGTCCTGCATGTCCCGGCTGATGCTGAAATGCTTGGCCACGTTCTCGGCCGTGATGCCCATGTGGTACTGGTTGTACACATCCCACAGGCCGTCGACGATCATCGAGTCAATCATCTTCCAGTCGCCCATGCGCTGGCCGTCGCGCGAACCCATCAGCACATGCGGAGCTGCGCTCATATTTTCCTGCCCGCCGGCAATGACGATGTCGCTGTCGCCGTAAGCGATGGCCTGGGCTGCCAACATCACGGCCTTGAGACCCGAGCCGCACACCGCGTTGATGGTCAGCGCTGGCGTCTCCTTGGCCATGCCACTTTTGATGAGCGACTGGCGGGCCGGGTTTTGACCCGAGCCTGCGGCCAGTACCTGGCCCAAGATGACTTCACCAATTTGGTCCGCACCCAGACCGGTGCGGGCCAGCAAGGCTTTGATGACCGCCGCACCGAGCTCGGGTGCAGGGGTTTTGGCAAGTGTTCCGCCGAATTTGCCGACGGCGGTGCGGGCTGCTGAAACGATGACGATGTCTTCCATTTTTTTCTCCTGTGGTTGTAAATCTGTTGAGTCTTCAGGCTTGACCAAAAGTCAAGCCTTGGCTTTGACGTAGCGGCCCGGTGCGGGTTCGACGGCTTTGTATTTGCCTTTGCCAAAGGTCTTGGGTGCGGGCACCTGCTTGCCCGCGTGACTGGCGAGCCAGCTGGACCAGTCAGTCCACCAGCTACCGGCATGCTCGGTGGCCCCAGCCAGCCACTCGGCGTGGGTCTTGGGCAGCTTGCCGTCTTCACGAATCCAGTGGCTGCGCTTGTTTTTGGCTGGGGGATTAATCACGCCGGCGATGTGGCCTGAAGCGCCCATGACAAAACGTTTTTTGCCCGGCAGCACCTGGGTGGACGCATAGGCCCCGCCAATAGGCACGATATGGTCCTCACGCGAACCGTAGATGTACACCGGCATATCGAGGGTACGCAAGTCAACCTTTTCACCGCACACCACCGTTTTACCGGGCTTGACCAGGTTATTTTCAAGGTAGGTGTTGCGCAAGTACCAGGCATAAAACGGGCCGGGCAAGTTGGTGGAGTCGCTGTTCCAGTACAGCAAGTCAAACGGTGGCGGGGTCTCGCCCTTGAGGTAGTTGCCCACCACGTAATTCCAGACCAGATCGTTGGGGCGCAGAAAACTGAAAGTACTGGACAAGTCGCCGCCCTTCATCAGGCCGCCCTTGCCCATTTCTTTTTCTCGGTACTGGACGAACGACTCGTCAATGAACACATCGAGAATGCCGGTGTCACTGAAATCAAGCAGGGACGTGAGGAAGGTGGCACTGGCCACAGGCTTCTCGCCGCGCGCTGCCAACACGGCCATGGCCGTGCCCAAAATCGTACCGCCAACACACAAACCGAGCGCATTGATGGTCTCGGCGCCGGTGATATCTTTCGTCACGTTGATCGCCTTGATGGCTGCGTCTTCGACGTAGTTGTCCCAGGTCTTTTGCGCCAATGACGCGTCAGGATTGCGCCAACTCACCACAAAGGTGCGGTGGCCCTGTGCCACGGCGTAGCGGATGAGGGAGTTTTCGGGCTGCAGATCCAGGATGTAGAACTTGTTGATGCAAGGGGGAACCAACAAGAACGGTTTTTCATAAACCTTGGGCGTGAGCGGCTTGTATTCGATCAACTGGAAAAGCTCGTTCTCGAACACCACGGCGCCCTCGGTGGTGGCTACGTTCTTGCCGACCTCAAACACGCTTTCATCGGTCATGGACACATGGCCCTGGCGCATGTCATGCATCAGGTTTTGCATGCCTTTGGCAATACTTTCGCCTTTGGTCTCGATCGCTTTCTTTTGCGCCTCGGCATTGAAGGCCAAGAAGTTGCTGGGCGCCGCTGCAGCGGCCAGTTGCTCCACGGCAAAGCGAATGCGGGCCCGGGTCTTGGCATCAGCCTGGACGGCATCGGCCAAGCCCATCAAGGCGCGCGTGTTGAGCAGATAGGTGGCCGCCGAGAA
>CAZBKX010000135.1:0-4020 GCA_964492535.1 uncultured Rhodoferax sp.
AACTCTGGCAGGTGCACGTTGCGCTTCTTCGTTTCACTCATGATTTCCCCATTTCTTCAGACAGTGTCCAGCTTAAACCGCTGTCTTAATTCCGGGGTTCACTTTAGTATTCGGATGGCTGGGCCCATGATTTCAGTTGGCTTGGCGCGCTATTTGACGTAGCGGGGATGTCGCCCCGTTTCAAGCTCGAAGACCTGCGCTCTCTGTTACTGGAGAAAGAAGCTGACCACTGGCACCAGGCCAAGGCCGAAGTGGCTGGCGAGCGCGGCAGGCAGCGTCACCGCGCCAGTTCAGATGCCGGTTTACTGCAACTCACCCTGCAGCGGGTTCGTGTTCGACCCAAGTCAACCTGAATTTTAGAAAAGCCAAGTGGCCAGACTGTTCGGGTTTGTACCGCTCAGGGAGCCTGGCTTTGGCTTCTATACTTTATGGGGCCAACCACCCTCCCCAACCACGAGCTCATCATGACCATCAACGTACATATCGATCTTGGCTACGAATTTGAAGTCAAAGCCAACGTCAGCGAGGTTTTTGGCGTCCTGTCGGACGTTCCCACCTCGGCCAGCTTCTTTCCCAAAGTGGACAATTTAGTGGATCTGGGCGGGGGCAGCTACCGCTGGGAAATGGCCAAAATTGGCCTTGGGCAAGTCAGCCTCCAGACCATCTACGCCTCCAACTATGTGTCGGACCCGGCCAAGGGCACCGTGGTCTGGACGCCAGTCAAGGGTGAGGGCAATGCCCTGGTGTCAGGCAACTGGAAGATCACCGACAAAAAAAACTCAACGCTGGTTGTACTGAAGATCAAGGGTGACCTGACGCTTCCCGTCCCGGCCCTCATGAAAATGGTGGTTGCACCCCTGGTTGAATCCGAGTTTGAAAAAATGACCGAGCAGTACATCGACAACCTCACCAAACGGTTTGGCGGCGAGGTCTAGGCTGGCGCTCGAAACCTCTGCACCAGCGTGACGCCAGCCAACACCAAAGCACCCGCCAAGACGCCCACAAAGGCGTCAAACCCCAACCCGAGCACGGGCTGAAGAGCGAGGCCACCGGCCTGCGTCAGGGTCTCGATCCAATGGTGCGCGGCGGGGACGCCATGGGTCAAAATACCTCCGCCAACCAGAAACATGGCGACCGTGCCAGCAATCGACAGGCCTTTCATGAGGTAAGGTGCTGCCACCAGTACTCCCCGACCCGTGCTGCGTTTAAAGCGGGAAAACAGGCTGTCACCTGCTTGTCGACTGAGGTAAAGACCCCCATCGTCCAGCTTGACAATCAAGCCAACCAAGCCGTAAACACCCAAGGTCATCCCAACGGCAATGCCGCTAAGCACGGTGAGCTGAGTCATGAACGGGCTGGCTTGCACGGTACCCAGCGTGATGGCAATGATCTCGGCTGAGAGAATGAAATCTGTGCGGACAGCACCCTTGATTTTGTCCTTTTCAACTTGCACCAGATCCACGGCGGGGTCCGACAGGGCCCGAATCAGCTCTGCCCGCTCCGTGGCCGCCTGATCCGGGCTGTGCAGCCACTTGTGCGCCACCTTTTCAAAACCCTCAAAACACAGGAATGCGCCGCCCACCATCAACAAAGGGGTAATGGCCCAGGGCGCCAGCGCACTGATGAGCATGGCCGCCGGCACCAGCATGAGCTTATTTAAAAAGGAGCCCTTGCAGACCGCCCAAACCACGGGCAACTCACGATCAGCCCGCACCCCCGCCACTTGTTGGGCATTCAGCGCCAGGTCATCGCCCAGAACGCCGGCGGTCTTCTTGGCAGCCACCTTGGTCAGGAGGGCCACGTCGTCCAGCACGGAGGCAATATCGTCAATCAATGCAAGCAAGCTACTGGCCATGGCGGACATCTTTCAAATAGAACTGGTTTACGGGCACAACGTGGATTGTCCTCCCTGAAAGCGGCAGACCCGGGGACAACTCCGCTGATAATCCGGAACTTGCGGGGGCACCGCCGCACCGAAACTTTTCAGGACAACCCTTATGCATCGTGTCGCCATCAGCAGCACCGGAATCTACATTCCACCCGAGGTCATTACCAACGAAGAGTTGGTTCTGGCCTTCAACAGCTATGCCCAACTGGAGAATAAAAAAAATGCTGTGGCCATCGCCTCGGGGGCAGCCAACCCCATCGCCCCATCCAGCATTGAATTCATTGAAAAAGCCTCGGGCATCCAACGCCGCTACGTGATGGAGAAGACTGGCGTGCTGGACCCTCATCGTATGCGCCCGCGCTTGCCAACCCGACCCGACAGCGAAATTTCACTCATGGCCGAAATCGGCGTGGCTGCTGCCAGGGACGCGCTGGCACGCGCCGGCAAGACAACGGCTGACGTGGATGGTGTGATTTGCGCGGCAGCCAACATGCAGCGAGCCTACCCGGCCATGGCGATTGAAATTCAGACCGCGCTGGGCATCAAGGGTTTTGGATTTGACATGAACGTGGCCTGCTCGTCGGCCACGTTTGCCATGGAAATGGCGGTCAACACGGTCAAGACCGGCTCAGCCCGGGCGGTGTTGGTGGTCAACCCGGAAATCACCTCGCCCCATCTGGCCTGGAAAGACCGGGATTGCCATTTCATCTTTGGTGATGTGTGTACAGCCATTCTGGTCGAACGTCTGGACGCAGCGCCTGCCGGGGCCTTTGAGGTTCTGGGCACCCGGCTGCTCACCACGTTTTCAAACAACATCAGGAACAATGCAGGATTCATGTCGCGCAGCGAGGACCGCGACCCGGATGACCGGGACCAACTTTTTTATCAGGAAGGTCGCAAGGTGTTCAAAGAGGTGTGCCCCATGGCAGCCGAACACATCACCAACCATTTGGCAGAGCATGGTATGGAGCCCCTGGGCGTGCGCCGGTTCTGGCTCCACCAAGCCAACCTGTCCATGAATCAGTTGATCGGCAGAAAGCTGCTGGGGCGCGATGCCACCCCCGATGAAGCGCCGGTGATTCTGGACGAGTTTGCCAACACGGCCTCCGCCGGCTCCATCATTTCATTTCACCGCCACCACGAGGACTTTCAGACCGGTGAGGTCGGCGTGATCTGCTCGTTTGGCGCGGGCTATTCCATTGGCAGCGTGGTAGTGCGCCGAACCTGAGCCAGCGGCGAGTCAGGTGAGCCAGCGGCGGGTCAGGCCCGCCAGGGAATCAACTCAAATCGCGTTTGAGGCGAATCTCTTCGACTTTGACGCTGCCCACGGGCACGGTCTTGATGCTGGTCATTTCACGCTTGAAGCCCGCCAGATCGTGGAAACGCAAGGCGCGCTCGTTGCCCAGGGGAATCCACAAACTGACCTTGGTGCAGCCTTCCTCAATCAGGCCCTCACGGGCGGCGTCCCAAAGCGCCAGGCCAACACCCTGACCCCAATGCGAGGTGGCGGCGTAGATCGCCCAGATTTCACCCATGGTGTTGGGCGTGCCCTTGTCGCGCGATCGATCAAACCCCACAAAACCCACCACCGCGCCGTCATCAAGCGCCACCCACACCTGGGGCTCGCTGTACTCGATGGCGTCACGCCAGTAAGCCTGGCTCTTGTCCACAGAAATGGCGGGCATTTGTTCACCGGGCACCACCCCCTTGAAGGCGGCCTGGCGCGCGCTGGCGTGGATCTCGGCAATGGCTTTGGCGTCGCGCACGGTGGCGAGGCGAACTTCAAAATTGGACGTACTGGACATGGGGCAGGTTTGGATTGGCCAAACGAATTAAAAATTGGAGTTGGATTGTCGCCTTAATCAGGCAGAGCCCCTAAACCTGGTTGATTCCGGTGACGCTGGTACCATTCAGATGAGAAATTTAGATAAATAACGCCTCCAGCCGGCGTTCTATATGCTTATAAACAATCAAAAATAATAGCAATCAGCCAATCCAGCGGCTTCATCTTTACCCCATGTTTCATCAACTACTAGGGGCTTTGGTCTTCGGCATGGCCGGGCTGCTGCCCCTTCAAGCGGCGGCCACTCCGGCGGTGGAAGACACCATGGCCCAGCGCACATTGGCCTGCA
>CAZBKX010000136.1:0-1868 GCA_964492535.1 uncultured Rhodoferax sp.
TCATCGGTGCAACGTTTAGGCTCAAACGGGGGGAGAAAGAAAAGATCACCGGGAGGGTCCGCGAAATCCTCTCACTCAGAAAGGAAAAACATCCGCTGGAATTCAGGAATGCGGGATCCATCTTTAAGAATCCCGGGGCTATCCCCGCCGGTAAACTCATTGAAGCGGCGGGACTTAAGGGTCTGCGCATCGGGGATGCGGAAGTATCGGAGAAACACGGCAATTTCATCGTCAACCGGGGCCGGGCGACCGCGGCGGAGGTCATCGGCCTGATCGACTTGGTGCGGAAGCGGGTTTTCGAATTGACGGGTCATCGCCTCGAAACCGAGGTGCGGATCATCGGAGAGTAAATGAAGAAGCCGTTTCACCAGCAACTGGAAGCAAGAAAAAACCGGCTGAAGCACCGTGCGGGCGAGGTCCTGTGGGAAATCGGCCGGGCTTTCCTTCTGACGGGCGGCATTGCCGCCGTCACCGCCTTGCTTCTCGTCGGTTACGACTTGATCATCCACTCCCCCTCTCTCAGCATCCGGGAGACCGTCGTTCGGGGATGCAAGGAACTGACCGAAAAGGAGATTCTGGCACTGGCCGCCGTCCGTCCCGCGGCGAACCTCCTGACGCTAAACCCGGACGCCATCGCCCGCCGGATCAAGACCAATCCCTGGGTCCGGGAGGTCTTCATCGGGCGGGAATTACCGGATCGATTGGTCATCTTGGTCCGGGAGAGAAAGGCGGTCGCCATCCTTCAGGCGGATAGAGATCTCTACCTTCTCGACAGCGAGGGGTCGCCTTTCAAGAAGCTGGACCCCGAAGATGGGCTTAACCTCCCAATTCTCACGGGATGCGTCAAGGAGGGAAGGACCGATGAGACACTGGTAAAGAAATCTCTGGCCCTCCTGAGTTATCTTGCAGGCGCTAAGGATATCCCCGCCATCGGTGGTGTGTCGGAGATCCATGGGAACGAAACCTTCGGGCTCTCCCTGTTCACTGACGTCGGTCTATGTCTGAAACTGGGCTTCGACGGTTATGAAAACAAGCTTAAACGGCTGACCCCCGTCATGGCGGATCTGGACCGAAAAAACCGGAAAGAGGGATTTCTGCTCATTGACCTCAATGATCCGGAAAAGATCAATGTCCAACAGCGGAACATCGTCGGACCAGCGGGACCAGCCGCCGTCGGACGGGGATACCGGATGTGAGGCGAGGGGCATTTCATTCCATAAGGGGCGGGAGGAGGCATGGGTAAAAAAGAAAACGTCGTTGTCGGTTTGGATATCGGGACAACGAAAACCTGTACCATCGTCGGTGAGGTCAAAGAGTCGGGGCTCGACATTATCGGCGTCGGTTCGCACCCTTCGGAAGGGTTGAGAAAAGGCGTCGTCGTCAATATAGAAAGCACGGTGGAATCGATCAAACGGGCGGCGGAAGAGGCGGAACGCATCTCCGGCTGCGAGATCCGTTCCGTTTATGTGGGGATCGCCGGAGGCCATATCCGGGGTCAGAACAGTCTCGGCATCGTGGCCGTCAAGGGACGCGAGGTGAACGACGATGATGTGGAACGGGCGATCGATGCGGCCAAGGCGATCGCCATCCCCATCGATCGGCAGATTCTCCATACCCTGCCTCAGTACTATGTCGTCGACGAACAGGATGGAATCCGTGATCCGGTAGGGATGTCGGGAGTTCGTCTGGAGGCGAAGGTCCACATCGTGACCGGCGCAGTGACCTCCATCCAGAATGTGGTGAAATCGGTCAACCGCGTCGGTCTGGATATCAACGACATGGTCCTGGAACAGATCGCCTCCAGCGAGGCCGTCCTGAGCGACGACGAAAAGGACCTCGGGGTTGCCCTGATCGACATCGGCGGCGGG